>DASXUF010000173.1 GCA_036504975.1 Candidatus Binatia bacterium
GACGTCGCCGCTGAGCAGCGCGGCCGTGGCCCTGGGGCCGGAAATGATGATGGTTTCGTTGTCGAGCCCCTCCTCACGGAAAAATCCTTTCGCGTCGGCAACGTAAACGGAAAGGTAGTTCAAAGTTCCCTGCGGGATGGCAGTCCTGATTTTTTCCGCTCGGCCGTCGGCGACGAAAACCGCGAGGGAAAGAAACAGGGAAAGCAAAATCAATCCAATTGCGCCCATTCTTTGAATTCTTCCAGGCCCAAGCGCGCGAGCGTGTCCATGAAAGGCCGCCCGGTTTTTTCATGCCTTCCCGAGAGGCGGTAATATTCGTAGACCATGTCGGGAATCCATTTGCCGATCGTGAACCCCTTGAATTTTCCGTCCGGGATCGGCTCGAGAAATCTCGGCCCGACTTGCTGCCAGTCGTGGTCCGCGACCCAGCCGCGCTGTGTGCCAAACAGGCTCTGAAGAATCATGCTGCGATGGCCGGCCCTCAGGCCTTCGTCCAGGTCGAAATTCCACCCGGTCGTTGCGCTCAAAGCATCGGCAATACTCTGAAGACCGTCGGGCTTCAGGTGCATCTGCGCGAACCAGCAGCCGCCGGTGAGGCCGCAAAACTGGCGGTACTGCTCCGAGAGCACCTGCGACCACGGCCAGCCGGTCGGATCGTCGCGATCGAGCGGTCCCCACTTCTCGCGGTACGCCAGATCCGGCGGCGGCTTGGCCGAGCCGCCGCCCTGCGGCTTCATGCCCCCGCTGCCGACGATCTCGCGCAGCATCTGGCCGAAGTGCGGCCGCCAATCGTGCAGCGCCGGCGTTCCTTTCTTCGTGTGCACGACCCACTTGGGAGCGTCGCCCCCGATCGCCTCGGCGACCTGTGTCGGACCTTCAGCCAGCAGATTTCCCCAGCGTCCTTTGCGCCGCGCCGCCATGTCCAGCAGACGGTCAATGGTCTCGACATTGCCCCACTCGAAGCGCAGCCCGTCGGTTTGCTCGGGACCGATTAAACCCTTTTCCCAAGCTTCGAACGCCACGGCCGCGCCGCAGGAAAAATGGCTGCACTCGATGCCGAGGTCGTTGATTCGCTCCGCTAGATAAAGCGCTTCGTTGCCTTTGACTCCCAGATTGAAAAAGGTGTCGAGCCACTCGCTGCCGGCGTTGTAATGGCCGACGACTCCGTTTAGCGGGACCTGCCCTGAGCCTGTCGAAGGGCCCTCTTTGATCTCCACGTCCCACGGGCAGAGCCGCTGACACTGGAAGCAGGGTCTCAGCGTTATGCGGTTCTGGTCGAAGCCGCGGGCGTGGTCCTCGATCAGCGAGCTGCGGTAGTTAAGATTCGGCAGGGCGTGCAGGTCCTCGGCGTGGCCGGCGCCTTTTTTCTTCTCGATATTATACTGCACGAGCGTCCTCCGCCATCTGAGGCCCGCTTCGATCAACTCGGCTTTATCATGCACCTTCGGACGCGCCGTGCCGTAAACCACGATCGCTTTGAGTTTCTTCACGCCGAAGATCGCGCCGCCGCTGTGCGCCGCGTTATGGTTGTAGTCGTTCACCAGCATCGCCGCGCGCACGAGGTTTTCGCCCGCCGGTCCGATGCACATCACCTTCGCGTCCTTAATTCCGACCTCCTGCCTTAGCAAATCCTCCGTCTCTCTCGCCCCTTTACCCCACACTTCGCTCGCGTCGCGCAGCTCCGCCTTGCCTTCGTTGATGAACAGGTAGGACGGCCGTGCGGCAGCTCCCTCGATGATGAGTCCGTCGTAGCCCGCGGCCTTCAGATAGACCGCCCAGAAGCCACTCGCCGCGCCGCGTCCAAGCGTGTTGTCCGTCAAAGGGCTGAGATAGACCGCCGTGACTTTGGTGCCGCCGGGAGTGAGCCCGGTGCCGGTGATGGGACCGGTCATCATGACGACTTTATTTTCCGGGCCCAAGGGCCTCGCGTCGAGCGGCAATTCTTTCAGCAGAATGTAAAGCGCCAGCGCCTGCCCGCCGATGAATTTTTTCAGCACCGGCTCTTCGGGCAGGTTTTCATCTCGCATCGATCCTGTGCTGAGATCGACGCGCAGCAGGCGGCCCATGTAGCCGCCTGGGAGCCGCGTTGTCCGTCGCCGAGGAAAAAGCTCCGCTGCGTCCGCCATGGAAAATCCTTTCTAAGCCGCGCTCCGCCACGGCCAGTAGCGGTAGATCAATCGCTTCGGGTGGGCGATAGCGAGATAGAGCGCGCGGAGTTTTCCCGCCACGCCGCAGCGTGGGGTGAAGAGATCTTTGAGCATGAGCGGCAAGGGGATCTTGTGCCGCGGATATTTTTCGCTTCCGACCAGACGCAAACCGTAGGCTTCCTTCTTTTCCTTGAGTACATAGATCACCTGCGTGCCGCCCGCTTCTTTGTCGCCATAGAGCGTGCCGCCGATCTCTTCGGCGCGCTTCTTGGCCTTTGCCGTCATGTCTTCCTGAAGACCGAAGTCGAGCGCGTCGGCCGGGCAGGCCTGCACGCAAAACGGCTGTTTGTTCTCGCTAACTCGATCGCTGCACATCGTGCATTTGGTCGCTTTCTGCGTAACGTCGTTCTTGGAAATCACGCCCCACGGGCAGGCGTAGACGCAGTACTCGCAGCCGATGCAGACGTCCTGGTTGATGACGACCGGGCCTTCTTCATATTTTGTGATCGCTTCCACGGGACAGACGGCGGCGCACATCGGATACTCGCAGTGCATGCAACTGTTCCGCGCCCAGATAGGAGAAAGTCCTTCGAGCACGGGCGGCTCCATCTTGATCCAGTTGGTGCTGGAAAATTCGTAGACCGACGTTCGCGGGTGATCGTGCCAGTCCTTGCACGCGTGAACGCACTGGCGGCAGCCGATGCACTTGGAGGCGTCGAAAAGAATCGTTCTCGGCTTGCCGTCGAGCAGTTTCGCGGTCGGTATCAACGTGCCGTATTTTTCACTCATAGGGTGATCTCCGTTGTAAGCGGAATGATATTAGTGTCCCCGTTCCGATGCTGTCAAGGCTTTTGGCGATGTCCGTTTGACAACCGCCCTCATCTGCGAGAGAAAGATTAAGTAACAACAACAGCGGGAGGATATTTTCGATGAGCGACAAGAAAAAATTGAGAATCATTTACCGATCCAACGCCCACGCGCCTCTTTGGGTCGTCGCCGAGAAGAGCGGGATATGGGGAGAGAACGGTTTGGAAGTGGACACCAGTCCTCAGTTGGTCCGTGAAAAAGCCGTCGAGACGCTTAAGAGCGGAAGCACGGACCTGATCTCCGGAAATCACCATAATCTTTACGAAAGAAACGCCCGCGGGGAAGACTTCGTGCACTTGGCCCAGGCGGCCAACACCTGGACGGACAATTTCCTGGTCGTGAAGAACGGCATCAAGAGCGTTCAGGACCTGCGCGGGAAAACCATCGTCGTCGATAAACCGAGCTCCCATTCGGGACTCAACGTCTGGCTCTTTTTGCGCCAGGAGGGACTCGACGTCGATCGTGGCGACGTCGAAATCGTAAGCTGTCCCGGGCCCGCAGAGGAAAGATACAATCGTGTCCTTCAGGGGGAATTCGGCGCTACGTTCGTTTGCATTCCCCATGACGCGCGCGTGGCCAAGGCCGGCGGCCGCGTCATTCCCGTGCGCGCCATGCCGATGATCCGCGGCGTCACGCTCACGACGACCATGACTTTTGTGAAGAGCCACGAAGAGGAAATCCGGCGCCTGATTCGCGGCTTCGTGGATACAATCCACTTCTTTCTCACCCGCAAGGAAGAGACGATCAAGATCTTAAAGAACCACTTGCCCGCCGCTCTCGGCATCAAAACGGACGAAGAAGTCCACGCTTTGTACGGCGAGTGGGAGCAATCGCTGGAGCGTAAGCCATATCCGTCGATGGAGGCGATGGCCAACGTGTTTCAACTGGCAGTGCGCCGCAATCCCGAGGTTGCCAGCTACAATCCCGTGGCGATGTGGGACACGCACTATGTCCGCGAGCTGGACGACAGCGGATATATCGACAAGCTGTATCAATAGGAATTAGGAATTACGGGTTAGGAGTTGGGGTTCGCAGTTGCCCATTCCCAATTCCTAACTCCCGATTCCCGTCCATTCATCGCGCCCCCGGAAAGATTTCCCGGTACTGATTCCCGATCGCGTTATAGCGCCGGCCGATGTCGAGGATGTTGGGCATGCGGATGTCCAGTCCCTCGACCATCTGCGCTTCTTTTCCCCTGACTTGGCTGTGCGCCGCCATGCGGTTGGTCGAGACGATGACGCGCTGGCCGTCTTCCGAGAGCAGATAATCGATGAAGAGCGCGCCGGCGTGCGGGTGCGGCGCTCCTTGCGCGAGAAAGACGAGACTGGGGCTGTAGAAGAGCGGCTGGATGGGAGCGAACCAAACCGGAGCCCCCTGGCCGGCGAACGTCAGCACCGAATTCAAATTAGTCTCGACGGTCATGTCGAACTCGCCGGCGGCGACGAGCTGGCTCGCGAGGCGCCGGCCGCGGACGTGTCTTAGATCCTGCTCGTTCAGTTTCTTCATGAAGCGGAGCCCCGCTTCTTCGCCGAGAAACTGCATCATCGTCCCGAACCACACGTAGGACTGGCTGTCCATCGCGAGCTTGCCTTTCCAGCGCGGCTTCAAGAGATCGTCGAGCTTCGTCGGCGCTTCCTCCTTCTTTACCAGTCGCGTGTTGTAGGCGCTCACCATGACGTTCGTCAGGTAAGCGGTCCAGTAACCCTCCTTGTCTTTGAATCCCTCGCGGAAAAATTCCCTCTGCGGCGAGCGATAACGCGCCATCATTTTCTTGTCCATCAGCGCCAGCATGCCGAGCTGGCCGCTGTCGATCACGTCCGACACCACCTTCCCCGCGCGAGCTTCCGCTTCCACGCGCGTAATGATGCCCGCGCCCGAGATGCGAACCGGACTCGCTTTGATGAAAGGATATTTTTTCATAAAGTTGTCCGCGACGGCCTGCGCCGCGGCCGAGTCCAGGTTGCCATAAGCGATGACTTCGCCTTCTTTGCGCGCCGCCTCGACCAGCCGGGCTTGCCGCTCCTGCCGCGGAACGGAATCAAGCCAGGCGAGCCTGGATTCCGTCGTCTGGCCGTAAAGATGAGGCACGCCGGGAAGAAGGCAAAGTAGAAAACTAAACCACGCGCTTCGCTTCGCCATACTTTCCTCCGTTATAAGTATCCCTGCTCCCGATAGTATTTCTTCGCCCCGGGATGCAGCGGGATCGTGAGCGGCCCGCTCTCGCTGCCGCGGCAGAACTCTTCCATCGTCATCGTCGTGCGGTCGAGGTGATCGGCCTCGATCTTGTCGCGGCAGCGGTCGATCGCCTTGGCCATCGTGTAGGCGATCGCTGCGGCGAGTTTTTGCCGGCAGAAGAAAACCCAGCCGCTGAAATCGACCGTGGCGATTTCCCGCTCCAAGCCGGGAAACGCGGCATTCGTGAGCGGGGCGCCGCCGAAACCCAGCCGCTGCATTTTTCTCAGCACGTCGTCGCGCACCGGCAGGAACTTCATTCCCGATCCCAGCGCAAGCGCGCCCCAGCTCTTGATCCCCTCGTCGAAGACCGCATGAACCTTTCCCGAGCGGATTTGCTCCGCGCGCGCCGGGTCGCTCGGGCTCTGGGCGCGGAGAACCTGGCCGCCCCATTTCGCGATGTCCTCGAAGCTGAAGCCGTGGGCCTTCAGGATCTCGTTGATGACGTAGAGCGTCGTGTGATATTTGCCGCCGGCGCGCGTGGAGACGACCAGCGGATATCTTTTTTCTTTGATATCGTCGAGAGAGTGAATTCCGGAATCTTTCCGTACGGCGAAAGCGAGCCGATCCCAGGAAGGAAAGACGCCGATGGCCCGCAGATTCAGTTTTTTCTTGTACGGTCCGACGCCGAGCAGCGCCATGCGCGCGAGGCCCGCCGGATTGGCGAAGCCGAAGTCGTATTTCTTTTGATTCACAAGAAGGGGAATCGCCGTACCGCCGAGCTCCGAGTCCCGATATCCCATCCCGAGGTTGACCTGCGAGGTGGGCGATAGCGTCGCGCAACGGTAAAACGAATAAGCGACGTCGCGCGCGATTTCCGCTCGCCTGGAGGTCGTCGCGATGGAAATACTTGTTTCGCGACTCACGACGCGGCTCGCCGGGCTTTCGATGGCGCGAGGTGCCTGGCGAAGAAATCCAGCGTCCGCGGCCATGCGGCGGCGGCTGATTGCGGCCGGTATTTACTGCCGTAGGGATCCATGAACGCGTGGCCGGTGGCGGCGTAAGAATAAAATTCATGGACCTTGCCGTGCTTCGTCAGCTCCGCGTCGAGCTTGCGCACGTCTTCCGGCGACGGGTTTTCATCTTCCACGCCGAAATGGCCCATGATCGGGCAATGGATCTCGGGCGTGCGCTCAAACGGCGACGGTCCGTCGCCCCAAGGCGAGAAGGCGTTGCCGCCGTAGTGATCAACCGCGGCTTTGATTGCAGGGCCGGCGGAGGCCATCAAATACGAAACGCGGCCGCCCATGCAAAAGCCGACAATTCCGAGTCGATCGCCGTCCACCGACGGCTGCCGCTGGAGAAACTCTGCCGTCGCGTTGACGTCGCTGATGACCGTTCGGTCGCGGAGTCTTTCTCTCTTCGTCGGAGCGTCGTCTTTGCAGTCGGGGCTCTCCCGATAATAAAGATCGGGCGCAGCGGCAACGTAGCCTTCGGCGGCAAGCCGTTGGGTGAACTCCTCGATGAAGCGATCGACTCCCTTCTGGCCCTGAATCACGACGATGCCCGGAAACGGACCCGATCCATCGGGGCGGCTTACGTAAAGATTCATCGTTCCATCGTTAGTCTTTGTCGATTCCCAGCCCATAACAAACCTCCATGTCCGTTCAGCGTTTGATTTCCAATTCCTTTTTGACCTCGGCGGCGAGCCGCAGGCTCAAAAACTTCTCCGGCGCCACATCTTCCTTTATTTTAAGCGGCGCCTTCACGTCAAACTCGATAACGTTTTTTATTCCCTGCGGCGACGGCAGTCCGGGAACGCCGTCCGGCAGAGCTTTCGCAAAAAGGCGCACGCCTTCGACCAGCATCGGCCGGGTGAGATTTCCTAACGGCAGCTTCTTTTGCGCGATGTCAGCCGCTTCTTCCGGCTTTTGCCGGATGAAGACCAGCGCGCGCATCATCGCCCTGAGCCACCTTTTGATCTCGCCGGGCTTCTCCGCGATCTTCTTGTCCGTCGTCAGAAATCCCTGAAAAGGGTAAGGGAAAAGATCGCCGATGAAGGCGAGGGTATTCAACCCTTCTTTTTCGCCGAGCAGCGCCTCGTCTCCATTGACGACAGCGGCCTGAACTGCGCCGGTTTTGAGCGAGAGGAACGTCGTGACGGTATTTCGCGACGGCATCGCGACGCGCGTAACGTCGCGCGCCGACAAACCGTTGCGCTCGACCAGCATCGTGAGCAGCGTGTCCTGCGTGTCGCCGATCGTTCCGACCGCGATCCTTTTTCCCTTGAGATCGGAAATTTTTCGAATTTCGGGGGCGGTCAGCAGGTACCAGGTGACTTTTTCCGTCTGGAACATGATCGCTTTGATCGGCGCGCCCCGTAGCGCCGCGCGCATCCCGCTTCCGCCCGCGCCGCTGTAATCCACTTCGCCGCTCACAAGCGCGGCGATCGCCGTCGTTCCTGGAATCACGATCGTTTCATTTTCCAGGTTCTCGTCGCGAAAGAACCCCTTCACTTCCGCCACCGGCACCGAGAGATAATTGAGCGTCGCCCGCGGTGTGATCGTCCGAACTTTCTCGGCGTAGACAGGTATTGCCAGCACGGTGATGGAAAGAGTTATCAAGAGGCGCACAACCATTGCCTTAGCTTCGCGACGGTCCAATGCCGCCTGCTGCGAGAAGTCGCTGACGGTTCCTAAACCACTTGGAGGCCCGCTCGTTCCAAGGCCAGATGCCGTCTGTCGTGGGATATACCACCTGGAGCGTCTTAAATTGATCGCCGCCATAAAGCCATCGATTCCAACCGAGATACTCTGGGTAGTGCTCTGACCCTACCGGCACAAAGAGCACCTCGAAACCTTCGAGGAAACCGGGGTAAAGGCGATCCGTCTCAAATGACTCACCTGAACGTATGCGGCTGTTATATTCGTTGATGGTGAAATGAGCGATGTCTTTCTTTAGGCCGATGACAATTACTTCAGGTGCGCCTGAAGACTTTTGGATTCCAACTGAATACGAGAAGGGAGGAAGATCCCCTTCTTCGAGTACATGTATAATATGGCATCCGTGCTGCGCGATGTCCGCTAGGACCTTTTCGTCGTTTGAGTCCATCTCGGACCTTCTTGGGAATCGGCGGAGTTCCTTGAGCTGGAGCGGGGTGACGATCGTCGTCGATATTTTTGTACGGGGATTTGTCGCCGCCGACGCCTTTTAAGCCAACTTGCGTTTCGGATGTGCCCGGCCCGCTTCGTCCAGATTACTTCTCGGCGGCGCGTCGCCATTTTTTGCGAAGCTCTGCCGCCACTTCCGCGTGCGTCATCGTCCGGCCTGCTTTAGCATCGGCGCGGCCTTTGTCGATTTCCTGCAGCACGTAGAGATGGTACAGGACTTCGTCCACGCTGCAATCGTTGGGGAGACGATCCAGGAGAGCTCGCACGGTTTCTTTAGCTTTCATATCGTGTAATCCTTGGGGTGAATCCTACATGATCCGAGGCTTCTCTTCCACCTGTAGCCGATCTCTGCCGGCAGGCTATCTATCTCCCCACTCCCACTTCCTTCTGCGCTTCTCTGAGCAGCGAGAAATCTACCAGCTTGGCGATCGGCGGGGCTTCTTTGAGGTTGAGCGGGGTAACGATCGTGTCGTTGATATTTTTGCGCAGCGATTCGTCGCTGGCGCCGCCGGGATCGCGCGGGTCGATGGCGCGGATGCAGACGGCCGACGCACCCTCGGCCACGTCTCGCGGATGATTGAACTCCTGCATCGCGATCTTGATCGTCTCCTCCCTCTTGTTCAGCATAAAGAGAAGCGCTTTCACCATCGCCCGCGTCCAGCGCTTGATCTTGTCGCGCTCCTGCGCGAGCTTGGCGTCGGTCGTGGCGTAGCCGGCCCACGGCCACGCGCCCATCTCCGCCAGCGAAGCCAGCTCGTTGAAGCCCTTTTTCTTCAGCAGAAAGGCTGCGTCGGGATTGAACGCGCGCGCGTGGATGATCTTCTGCTGCATCGCCAGCACGGAGGTCTCGGAGCCGCCGGTGGAAAAGAACGTCACGTCCTTTTTGGGGTTGAGTCCATGATGTTCGAGCACCATGCTGGCCGCCAGCTCGGTGCTGCTTCCCGGAGAGGTGATGCCGATGACTTTGCCTTTCAGGTCTTGAACCTTTTTGATCTCCGGAGCGCCGATCAGAACGAACGTCGATCGCTGGTGCGTGAAGAAGATTCCTTTAAGCGGCGCGCCTCGGGCCGCGGCTCTCATCGCCGAGCCGGCGGCGCCTGCGACGTCGAGCTCGCCGCCCATAAGTGCCGTAATAACGATGCTCGTATTGACAACCAGCCACTGCACTTCCAGCCCTTCTTCTTTGAACAGGCCGGCGCGCATGCCGACGAAGAGCGGCAGGTAGCCGTAGTCTTTGGTGGACATGGCGACGCGGACTCTTTCCAGCGCCGGCGCGGCTGCGGACTCACGCGGTAAGTTTGAAGACGAGGCCAATATGAAAAACGCCAACGCTGAAAAGATCCTGCAGGAGACTTTGTTCATGCCTTGGAGTCCTTCTGTCATCCTGGAGCCCTTCGGCTTCGCTCAGGGTAAACTCCGCGAAGGATCTCTCTTTTTCTTCGGAGAGATTCTTCGGCTTCGCCTCAGAATGACATTCTTTGTCCCTAAGCTGTTTTCTGCGGCGGCGCGAAATGAAGCTCCAGATAATTTCCCTCGCTGTCGAACATGTAGATTGTCTTGCCGCTGTTGCGCTCGACGATGCGATGAAACTTCTTTAGCTCTTTAGCCTTCTTTAGAGCTTCTTCGTACTCATTCCAGTCCATCTCGAACGCCTGGTGCGCGATGCCGTCCTGGTCGAGCGCGTCTCTCTGAATCGGCTTCGGCCGCTCGAACAGGACGACGTCGTCGTCGCCACAGCGCAAACGGTCCAGCCGCTGTACTTTGCCGTGAATTTCCAGGGCGTCGGGATTTTTCGGATTGCCGCCGACGCGCCCCATGAACTCCATGCCCAGGACCTTGGTATAAAATTCCTGCGCCCGGTCGATATCATCGACCGGAATTCCGACGTGGTAGAGTTTCGTGACTTTCATCGTTTTCCTCCTTCCAACTATTCACTTTCTTGCTTACTGTAGAAATAACTTCGCGTATTCCTTTCTCTTCTCCGCAAAAGCCGCCGTGTCCAGCTCGTCCATCTCGATGACTTGAATCTTATCAGCATCGGCGAGCGGCGGATAGATTCCTTTGCGGGTCACAAATTCGCCCATCCTGGCGATGGCCTTCATGCTTTCTTCGTTGAGAAAAAAATCGATAAAGACTTTGGCCGCATTCGGATGAGCGGCCTTGTTGTCGAGAGCGATGTAATGGCCGTGGCCGAGCATCTTATCCTGCCGCACGTAATCCATCGGCGCGCCCTTCTGGCCGAAGGCCACGACATATTTCAGGTAGGTGATACCCAGCGGCGTCTCGCCGGTCGTGATGCGCTCGGCGGCGTTCAGCACACCCTCCACGATCACCGGTTTGGTGGCCGCGAGATCGCGAATATATTTTTCCGCCTTATCTTTGCCCATGAGCTTGTAGAGGCTCGCCGGCCAACTGGCCGCGATCACGCCGCGAGTGGGATCGGGCATCGCCAACTTGCCTTTGTATTCCGGCCTCAGCAGGTCTTCGAGGGATTTCGGCGCCGCCTCCGGCTTCATGATGCTCTTGTTGTAGACGATCCCCACGACGCCCGTGCGATATCTCGGCCCAAGCTCGGGGTGGATCAGGTTTTGCGGAAAATCTTTGCCGGCCGGCGAGCCGTATTTTGCGAAAATATTTTCTTTAAGAAGGATCAGCATCGGGCCGGAATTGGTCGCTACCACGTCGGAGATCACCTTGCCGGCCCGGTGCTCGGTGACGACGCGGTCCGTGACCGAGGCGGCCGACGCCCGCCAGTAGTCTACGGTTATGCCGGTTTTCTTTTCGAAGGATTTCTTGATGTCCTCGAAGATGTCCTGCTCCATCGATCCATAGACCACGACCTTACCCTCTTTTTTGCCTTCGGCGATGAGCTTGGCGTCCTGGGCCAAGAGCGGCTGCGTCAGGCAAAGTAGAAAAAAGACAATCGCGCCGCTCATTGTCCGATCACTCATTTCGCCTCCCTGAATCTCACTCGCCTAGGTGGCTCCATTCGGAGAATTCTTCCAGCCTGAGCCGCGCGAGCGTATCCTTGAACGGCCGGCCGCTTCTCTCGTGTCTCCCCGATAAACGGTAATATTCGAAAATCATGTCCGGCAGCCATTTGGCGATGGTAAAGCCCTGATATTTCCCGTCGGGAATCGGCTCGAGAAAGCGCGCGCCGACGTCCTTCCAGTCGTGGTCGGCGATCCAGCCGCGCTGCGTGGCGAAAATGCTTTGCAGCAGCATGCTGCGATGGCCCGCCTCCAGCGCCTGATCGAGAGTAAAATTCCAGCCGGTGATCGCGTTGAACGCATCGACGATGCTGTTGAGGCCGTCCGGCTTGTGTTGCATCTGCGCGAACCAGCAGCCGCCGAAGATTCCGGTGAACTGCCGGTGCTGCTCGGAGAGAATGTGCGACCACGCCCAGCCGTCGGGGCTGTCGTCGGCCAGCGGGCCCCACTTTTCCCGGTAGCGCAAGTCCGGCGGCGGCTTGGCCGACCCGCCGCCCTGCGGTTTCATGCCGCCGCTCGCGACCAGCTCGCGGAGCATCTCGCCGAGCTTCGGGCGCCACTCGTGCATCGCCGGCGTCCCGCCTTTGGTGTGCACCGCCCACTTGGGCGCGTCGCCGCCGATCGCCTCCGCCACCTGCTTGGGACCGTCCGCTAAAAGATTCCCGAGCCAGCCCTCGCGCCGGGCCGCCATCTCCAAAAGTTTCTCCACCGCCTCGACGTTGCCCCATTCGAGCCGGAGTCCGTTGGTCCGCTCCGGACCGAGAAGGCCTTTCTCCCACGCCTCGAACGCCACGCCCGCGCCGCAGGAGAAATGGCTGCACTCGATGCCGAGGTCGTTGATTCGCTCCGCCAGATAGAGGGCGGCGTTTCCTTTGACGCCGAGGTTAAAAAAAGTATCGAGCCACTCGCCGCCGGCATTGAAGCGCACGGTGGTTCCCTTGTAAGGCCCCTCGCCGAGCGTCGCGTCCCAGGGGCAGAGTCGCTGGCACTGAAAGCAGGGGCGCAAAACCACGTCGTTCTTGTCGAAGCCGCGGATGTGCTCGGGATTCAAGTCGGTGCTGCGCCAGTTCAAGTTATTCAGCGCGCCCCACGATTCGCCGTGGCCATACTTGGTTTTTTTCTTCTGCACGTCGTGGACTTGCAAAATAGCCCGCCAGCGCATGCCCGCTTCGATCAGCTTCGCCTTGTCGCGAGCCGAAGGCCGGGCCGTGCCGCTGACGATAACGGCCTTCAATTTCTTGGAGCCGAAGACGGCGCCGCCGCTGTGGGCGGCGAAATGATTATAATCGTTCGCCAGCATCGCCGCGCGGTTGAGATTCTCGCCCGCCGGTCCGATGCACAGTATCTTCGCGTCTTTGATACCGACCTCTTCGCGCAGCCGGTCTTCGGTTTGGCGAGTGCCCAATCCCCAGACCCGGCTCGCATCGCGTAGTTCGGCTTCTCCGTCGTGAATATATAGGTAGTATGGCTTCTCGGCAGCGCCGCTGATGATAAGTCCGTCGTAGCCCGCGGCTTTGAGATAGGTCCCCCAAAAGCCGCTGGTGGCGCCTCGGCCGAGCGTATAGCGGGTCAGCGGGCTGAGATAAACGGCGGTCATCTTGGTGCCGCCGGGCGTGAAGCCGTTGCCCGTGAGAGGGCCGGTCATGATGACGACGCGGTTTTCCGGGCCAAAGGGCTCGGCGTCGAGCGGTAATTCTTTAAGAAGAATGTAGGAAGCCAGCGCCTGCCCGCCAATGAATTTCTCCAGCACATGGGATTCGGGCAGGTTCTCGTCGTTGAGAGCGCCGGACGTGAGATCGACGCGGAGCAGTTTCCCCATGTAGCCGCCGGGAAGGGGGCTCTTGCGCGATGAAGGAAAAAGGTCGGAGTTTGCTGCCATCTTTATTCCGTTTCGACTGAAACATAGGAGAAGAGGCAGTTTGCGTCAAGAGCAATTCGGCTTAATCGCAAAAAATGCGCGCTGTCGAGGGGGGCCTGCGCCTCAGCGGGAGCCGATAGGCCTCTACTTGTCTGCTTCAAAGTGCCGTTTGGCTCGCCGGTTCTCTCTGTGAACCTCTATTGTCGGACGTCTCCCTGTCTTCGGCGCAGGCTCCCCTTCGCGCGCTCAAGTCCCTGGGTTCCGAAGGAGGAAACCTGAAGGCCGCAGACGCAGGGACGAGGAGGTTTCGGTAGGCCCGGACGGTGGGATTTAATCAGACAAAGGGATGGGCGAGGGCGGTCCTCGAGGCAGAAAACTATCGTCTGCGGCCGGAAGGTTTTCTCCGAGGAACCGTACTTTGGGCCGAAGGCGAGCAATTCGCTTGCGGCAAAGGATTTGGTCATTTGCTTACCGGCGAAGCTTTTGAATATACTTCTTGCGAGTGAAGCGATGGCGAAGGCATTTTTCAAAGTCGTAACGCCGAAGGAGGCGCGCGAGATTCTGCTCAGGGCGCTTCCGGTGGGGACCGAACCGGTCGAAACCGTTCGCGCGCGCGGCCGCGTTCTTGCGGAGGACCTGTACTCAAAAGTCGATCTGCCGCATTTCAGCCGCGCGGCGATGGACGGCTACGCCGTGATCGCCAAAGACACTTTCGGCGCGAGCGCGAGCCAGCCTGGTTATTTGAAGCTCGTCGGCACTGTCGAGATGGGAAAGGAAGCGACGCGCCCGCTCAGCAAGGGTGAAGCGATGCGGATCTCAACCGGCGGCATGCTGCCGCCGGGAAGCGACGGCGTGGTGATGGTCGAATATACGGAAGAGGCGGGCGCAGACACGGTGGAGATCCATCGCGGCGTGTCGCCATGGCAAAACGTGATCCAGATCGGCGACGACATCCAAAAAGGCGCGCCGGTTTTCCCGCGCGGGCGGCGCCTGAGGGCGCACGATCTCGGCGCGCTGACCGGCATCGGACTCTCCGCGCTGCCGGTTTACAAGAAGCCGCGCGTCGCGCTGATCTCGACGGGCGACGAGATCGTCGAAGCGGAGCGCGAGCCGCTCCCCGGCCAGGTGCGCAACATCAACCAGCACTCGCTCGCCGGTCTCATCGACGAGTGTGGCGGCGAGCTGAAGGACTTCGGCGTGATTCGCGACGACCGGGACGCTCTTCGTGAAGCGCTCGATCAAGCGCTTCGCTGGGCGGATCTCGTGCTTCTCTCCGGCGGCAGCTCGATGGGCGCCAAGGATATCGCGCTCGACGTGATCCTTTCTTTCCCCCAGGCCGAAATGGTTTTTCACGGTATTTCCGTGAGCCCGGGTAAGCCGACGATCTTCGCGCGCGCCGGCGGCAAGCCGGTGCTGGGACTTCCGGGCTATCCGGTCTCGGCGCTCGTCATCTTCGAGCTTTTCGCCGCGCCGCTGATCCGCACCCTCGGCGGCGAGGATGCGGCGGCCGCATGCGAGTTCAAAAAGACCACGCGCGCCGTTCTCAAAACCAACGTCGCGTCCCAAGCCGGGCGCGAAGATTACATTCGCGTCTGCCTTGAGCAGGCGAACGGCAAGCTCTACGCCCAGCCGCTGCCGAGCAAGTCGGGCGCGATTTTTACGCTGGTGAAAGCGGACGGCATGATCCGGATCGATTTAAACCAGGAAGGGATCGAGCAGGGAGAGGAAGTCGAGGTAATACTTTTTTAGGGAGAGATCCTTCACGGAGTTTACCCTGAGACTCTTCCTTCGTTCAGAGTGACAAACGAAGGGTTCAGGATGACAAATTCAACGCTGTCATTCTGAGCGCAGCGAAGAATCTCTCTTTTCCCGAACGTTATTTTTCACGATGGCGCGCAAACGATACCTCAAGAAAACTCCGCTCAAAGAAGCTCGCGAGCTTTTTTTGAGCCGCGTCGATCCGCGCGCGCTCGCGAGCGAAGAGTTGCGCATGGATCAGGCGCTCCATCGCGTCACTTCCGACCCGGTCTTCGCGCGTATCTCCTCTCCCCACTATCACGCCGCCGCCATGGACGGGATCTGCGTGCGCGCAGAAGATACCTTCGGCGCGACCGAGTTCGCGGCAAAAAAGCTCAGGTGGACGCCGCGCGAGGGGGGAGGGGAGGGAGCTTTCGCTTACGTCGACACCGGCAACTCGATTCCGCTCTGGGCCAACGCCGTCATCATGATCGAAAAAGTCCATCAGCTCGACGACGGCAACGTGGAAATCTTCGACTCCGTCGGCCCCTGGAACCACGTGCGGCTCGTCGGCGAAGACGTCGTCGCGACCGAGCTGCTGCTGCCGCGCGCGCACCGGCTTCGCCCTTACGATCTCGGGGCGCTTTTGGCCGCGGGCCATACGACGGTAAACGTCAAAGAGAAGCCGAGAGTGGCGATTCTCCCGACCGGCGACGAGCTGATCGAGCCTGGCGACGAGCCGAAACCCGGAGCGGTGATCGATTTCAACTCCAGCGTGCTCGGGGCTTTCATCCAGGAATGGGGCGGCGAGCCGGTCAAGTCGCCGCGGGTCAAGGACGATCCGGCCGAGCTCGGCGCGGCATTGAGAGCAGCGCTGGAAAAAAATCACGTGGCCGCGATCATCGCCGGCTCGTCCGCCGGCGAGCACGACTTTACGGCGGAGGTTATTGCCAACGCCGGCGAGCTGCTGGTCCATGGCATCGACGTGATGCCGGGAAAGCCGGCGGTCCTGGGAATTGTGGACGGGAAACCCGTCATCGGCATACCCGGCTATCCGGTCTCGGCGATCGTCATCGCGCGCGAGATACTCCGGCCCGTCATCGAAAAACTGTTGGGCGCCGGCCCGCAGTCGGCGCCTTCGGTTAAAGCCGTGGTGCCGAAGAAGATCCCTTCGCACCTCGGCCTGGAGGAATTCGTCCGGGTTAATTTGGGCCGCGTGGAATCCAAGCTTGTCGCAGTGCCGCTCGGCCGCGGCGCCGGCGTCATCACGACGATGGTCCACGCCGACGGTTTGATGCGCATTCCGAGTCTTGTCGAGGGCATCAACGGCGGCGACGAGGTGGAAGTCGAGCTGTTGCGGCCGATCGAAGAAGTCGAGAACACGATACTCTGCACTGGCAGCCACGATCTCGCGATCGGCGTGCTCGAAGACCAGCTCAAGATGAGTTATCCGGAATTGAAAATCGCGGCGACCAACGTCGGCAGCGTCGGTGGTTTGCTGGCGCTTAAGCGCCGCGAGACGCACATCGCCGGCAGCCATCTCCTCGACCCGGACACTGGCGCGTATAACGTCCCCGACATCAAGCGCCTCATCCCAGGCACTCCGTTGGTTCTGGTTCATCTGGCGCGGCGCGAGCAGGGGCTGATCGTCAAGAAGGGCAACGCGAAAAAGGTTTCGGGCCTGCAAGATCTGTTGAGACCAGATCTAACTTTCGTCAACCGCCAGCCAGGCTCAGGCACACGCGTTCTCCTCGACTACGAGCTCAAGCGACTCCAACTCGATTCGGCGCAAATCCGCGGCTACGAGCGCGAGGAATTCACGCACATGTCGGTCGGCGTGGCGATCGCGAGCGGGCTCGCGGACGTCGGCTTGGGCGTGCGCTCCGCCGCCAACGCCCTCGGCCTCGACTTCATCCCTGTCGGCAACGAGCAGTACGACCTCGTCGTGCTGCGATCGTTTTTCGAGTCGGAAAAAGGGGAGAGGCTCGTTGACGTGATCCGCTCCGACGGCTTCAAAAAGGCTGTCACGGCGCTGGGCGGATACAATACGGGTAGAGCGGGAGAAGTTCTTTACCGTCAGTGAGCTTGAATGGTGCGCCCGCCGAGATTCGAACTCGGACTCGCCTTCATTGAGGTGCGATTCAAGCAGATCCGAAAGTGTCGATGGTTTTCTCCACGGCTCGTCGGAAGGCCGGCGCGTCGATAGCGGGATAGCGATACAATTGCGGTTCGATCGCTTCGAAAAGTTTTCGGAGTTCGACCGGCTCAATAAGGCCGCGTCGGAACATTTCCTGGACATCCGTAACATCGAGCGCATGGCCGCGCTCGATCTTCGCCAATGCCTGCGCGTAAAGATCATAGTGGTAGAAGCTCAACGGCCCCTCTTGGACGATGAAAAGGCTCCGCTCTTCCCAATGCGGCAGTTCGGGAATGAAATGGGCCGGACAGGCCAACTCCAGGTTGATTTCAAGCTCTTCCTTCAGCGCCGGTAGCGCTCGTAGAACCGCGTCTTCCTCCGGAACAAGGAGTATGTCAACGTCGATCGTGCTGGAACGCCAGCCCAGTAACACGGCAGTTGCCCCGCCGGTGAAGTAAAGACGGGCATTGCGTGCGGCTTTGGCGCTGATGGCTTTGATGAAACGTTGGATGTGATCGCGGCCGGCTAGGCGACGCATTCGAGGGCTCGTTCGAAGCGCACCAACCGGCGCAGCAGCGCGTTGTAACGCGAGTGCGCCGAGTCGGGATTGGAGGAGGCAAGGAGCCGATACAGTTCGTGTTCAGGAATCTTTAAACCGGGTTCCGGCACCTTAAATCCAAGCCGGCGTAGTCGTGGAGCGCCGATAAGAACAAGGAGAGCTGCCTCTGATTCCCGCCCTGCGGCCAGATCTTCAAGCCCTTTGCGGACCAACTCGCCGCCGGGGAAAGGACTGAAATCCTTGAGATCCATATACGCACTTTCGTACCACGCAGGACCGCGCCGTTTCAAGGATCTTCAACCAAGCTCAACGCCGAGGATGTTCAGGAATTTTTGCTGCACTCATGCGCCCGCCGAGATTCGAACTCGGACTTAAGATCACTAACTAAGAATCAGCTTACTTACCCGAGGCGCATTTCAAAACTTGACGAGTCAGTCGTCAAATGTCATGATTATCGTCGGAAAGGCGCCAAGCGTGGCAAATGGACGTGCCGGTCATTCAACGCATCGTCAACCTACCGGAATGGCTGAAGAAGAAGTCCCATTTTCTCTTTGGCCCGCGCCAGACTGGAAAGACTTTCCTGGTTCGCCAGGTCCTGCCCCAAGCGCGAGTCTACGACCTGCTCGACAGTTCGGTTTACCTGGCTCTCAGCCAGCGGCCCAGCCGGTTGGCGGAAGAACTGACGCCTCGGGATAAGCTGGTCGTCATCGACGAGGTCCAGCGCCTGCCGGAACTTCTCAACGAAGTCCATCGCCTGATCGAGCAGCGCGGCATCTGTTTTCTTCTCACCGGCTCGAGCGCGCGCAAGTTGCGCCGCGGCGGCGTCAACCTTCTTGGCGGCCGCGCCCGCACGCGTCATCTGCACCCGTTGACCTACCGCGAGCTGGGAGAGCACTTTGAGTTATCGCAGGCCATCGAGCGCGGGCTGTTGCCGTCGATTTATTTCTCTGACGATGCGAAAGCAGACCTCGACGCGTACACCGGCACTTACTTGCAGCAGGAAATCGTTGCGGAGGGGTCCACGCGAAACGCGCCGGCCTTCAGCCGCTTCTTGCGCGTCGCCGCCCTGTGCAACGCGACGCTCGTCAACTTTACCAACGTGGCTAACGACGCCCAGGTGCCGCGAACGACCGTCTACGAATATTTCGAAATTCTGAAGGATACACTGCTGCTGCATGAACTCCCGGCGTGGCGGTCGTCGAAGAAGCGCAAGCCGGTGGTCTCGTCCAAGTATTACTTCTTTGACGCGGGAGTCGCTTCGGCTCTGCAAGGGCGGCTGGTGAAACAGGGCGCACCTGAATTCGGCGGCGCCTTCGAGACTTGGCTGTTTCATGAACTCATCGCCTGGCGGGACTATGCGTCGGGCGAAGCGTTGAGCCACTGGCGCTCCACTTCCGGCTTCGAGGTGGACTTCATTCTCGGCGATCACACCGCCGTCGAGATCAAGGCTAAGGAGAACGTGTCCCCGCAAGATCTCAAATCGCTGCGGGCGCTAGCCGAAGAACAAAAGCTGAAGCGGTATCTTTGCGTGAGTTTGGAGCCGCGTCCGCGCGAGCTTGAGGGAATCGCAATCCTCCCCTACAAGCAGTTCCTCGATGCGCTGTGGACCGGCGAATTCTCGTCCTAACTGCGCGTGCCGTATGCTGGAATCATCTATCTTTGAATGATACGTGATTGCACGCTGCGCTGTATTGTCGGAATCTTAGGAGAGAGAAAAATCCTCACCGCCATAGATCTGTAGGCGTTCATAAAAAAGGAGAAATATTATGGCAGACAACGAGAACAAAGAACTATGGGAACAGGGACAGTCTTCGCTTTTCAAGGCGCGGCTCGAGCGTCGCAAAGCGGATACAGCCCGACGCAAGGCGGGCCGCAAGGCGCTCACGGCCGAAGAGGTCAAGATGGAGTGGGAGCCGACCAACGGCGTTTGGTTCGGGAGTCTCTGCACGCGAGAGCTGGGCTTCGACAATCGGATCATCGAAGTCGATTGCCACATCTACCCGCCGCATTCGCATTCGGTCACGCACAAGCATAACGAAGCGATCATTATCATTCTAAGAGGGAGAGGCTACAGTATTCTGGACGGCGAGCGCATCGACTGGAAGCCAGGCGATACTCTCTACATCGGCCAGGGAGTCTGGCACCAGCACCACATCACCAGCGACGAGCCGGCTATGGCATTCGCCATCAAGCCGCTGCCGCTGCAAGAGTATCTGGGCGAGCTGAATATCATCTACAAGGGCGACAAGCCCAAGATCAACGAGACTTTTAAAGCCAAATCGTTCGTCGAAGAGTTCGCGAAGATTAACAACGAGAAAAAGTAGACGACCTTCCGTCGGGAACAAGCTATACGATCTCGCCAGCGTCAAACAACGTGTGATCTACGGCGCGGCGGCTACATCTTTGTTTGGTGGAAAGGAGATCACCCGCCCAGGCATGTGCACGTTTACAGGGACGAAAGGCTTGTCGTGAAGTGGGATATCGATAACCATAAAGCCATGAAAGGAGATGCGTCGAAAAAGGTCGTTAAGCTCATCGAGGAACTCGAGTCGGAAGGGTTGCTATGAAGGTTAGGTCGGTAAGTTTCAATAACAAGAGGAAGGATTTCGTTGTCAAAGCATCCGGCAAGACGTATGCCTTTCCTTACGTCAAAGCCAGGCCGAGTCCGACTTCGGACGATCCAGTCGCCCAGGTCTATGTCGACAAAGAGCTTGGCGGCGAAGGGTTCACGTACAAGCTTCAATCGGGAAAGACGGGAACCGTACATGTAGAGCAGGTGCTGGAATACAATCGAGATCCGAACTATCTGAGAGATCTCATGCTGTATAAATTAACATTGGAGGCTCAAAGGCGCATCGCTGAAAGCCCGCTCTCCAAGCGCGAAATCGTTCGCAGGTTAGGCACTTCTGCGACTCAGCTCTATCGGCTGCTGGACCAAACCAATTATCAGAAGTCGGTGGACCAGCTTGTCTCTCTGCTTCAACTCCTGGAGTGCGACGTCGATCTGGTGGTGCGGAAGAAGTCGGCGTAGTTCTCTTCAGCGCTTCAATCTTATAATTTACTTTCCCTGCTCTCTCGACTTCATTATGGATTTGGCGAGCTCGAAGATCGGCGCCATGTCGGCGTACTCCGGCCGCGCGACGTCGAGGTATTTTCTTCCCTCGACGATTCGATTGTCCGGCGGAACGTCACCTTTGGGAATATCGATTCGCCTGGAGTTCGGCGGGTTTTCCGGATAACCGTATTTCTGTAAAGCGATTTGTCCCTTGCGCGAGAGAAACCAGTTGATGAAAACCTTCGCCGCGTTCGGATGTGGCGCCTGATTCATGAGACTGAGAGAGCCGTTCCGTACTCCAAAAGCGCTGCCTTCTTTCCAACCGCTCGTGTCCAGAGTCTCTATGGGAAGACCCTGAGCTCTAGCCATGGATGCGGCGCAACCGAGGCAAAGAGCAAACTTGCCCTGAGCGAGCCAGTCCGTCATCTGCCGCTGGTCCCGGCTGAATGTTACGTCCATCCGACCGAAGAACCGCTTGATGAATTCAGGGCCCAAGTCGGGATGATGAAAGAAAAACTGCATCGGGATGCCGATGCCGGTGTTGGTAGGCTCAAACGAGACGATCTTTCCTTTCCACTTCGAATTCAAAAGATCCCAGTACGATTTGAATTCCTTCGGCTCGACCAGCGTTTCGTTGTAGGCGAGCCGCATCGCGCTGGGATTGACTTCGTACGCGAAGATGTATTTTCCCTCGGCGTCGATGTATCGGTGTTCTCCTCCGTACCAGTGAGACTGTTCCACAACTTCGGGCAACACGAGACTCGGCTTGATGGGATCGAGCGCCTTGCCTTTATAAAGAACGTTGTAGCTGGTGTTGGCGCCACTACTGAAAACGTCCGGGATGAATTTTCCGCCCCGCCTTTCAGCGACAACCCGGCTTCCCAACTGCGAACCCGGCGCCGCCAGCGAGTTCACCTTTATTTCCGGAAACTCCTTCTCGAACCATTTTACCGCTGGCTCGTACTGGTAGATGTAAATCGTCACCTGCCCGTCTTTTTTCGCCGCTGCCAAAGTTTCGGTCCACGTCTCTGATGAGCCGGCATAGCCGGAACCGGTAAAGGTAAGAAGAGATAGCAAAGCCCGATACAACTTCATCCGCGATTTCCAATTGCGCATACTGTCACGCATTCGAAATCGGAGATAACCCACTTTTGTAAGAGCTGTCAAACAAAAAAGACGTATAGAGGAAGTCCGCAGGGGGATCTATTAAACGGACTTCGAGTCGTGTTATCTGTTGCCAGTGCTTCGCGCCGAAAAAGCGTCCCAGGGCGTCCCCTTCGCCGTAAAGGAGGGAGTCTTTATGTTGTATGTGCTTTATGTCGGCCTCATCCTTTTTCCCTCGTTGTGTTTCTCCGCAGAAAAGGTTCGGCTTGCCTACCCGGCCCGCTCTTTGAGCGCGCTCCATATTCGGATCGCGCAAGAGAAAGGCTTATATCGCAAATACGACTTGGAGGTCGAAGCGATCCAGATGCGCCCGACTATCAGCGCCGCCGCGCTCATCAGCGGCGAGGTGCGTTATCTCGCCTCCGTGGGGTCCGCTATCCGTTCGGCGGGAATGGCCGCTCCCGTGAAGATCGTTTCCGTGGCGAACGTCGCCCCTTTCTTTAGCCTAGTAGCACGACCGGCTTTTGCGAAGATCGAAGCGCTTAAAGGCAAAGAGATCGGCCTTACCGGCAACCCGGGCGGCACCAACGACCGAGTCATGCGGTTCATTCTCAAGGAGGCGGGGCTCGATCCCCAAAAGGATGTTCAACTTATCTACGCGGGCGATCCGCCGCTTCTTTATTCGTCCTTTCAGGGCGGACGTTTTGACGCGATGTTCGTAAGCCTTCCCTTTCCCGTTCTGGCGGAACAACAAGGCTATCGGATTCTGGTCAATGCGGCGGAGCGGATCAGGGTTCCGCTATCGGGCCTGGCGGTCACCGAAAGCACGCTCAAGGCCGGCCGAGATCAGGTGAAAAGAATGATCAAGGCCGATGTCGAGGCGCGCCGGTTGATCAGAAGAGAAAAGGAGACGGCCGTCGAGGTCATGGTCGGTTGGCTAGGCCTGGATCGCCCCGTCGCACGGCGTTCCTATGATCTCTACCTTCCGGCTGTGAGCGGAGATCCTACTGTGGAACGGGAAGGCGTGCGCCTCATTTTGGATATGGAAGTGGAGAGCGGAGTTCCGATCAAAATTAGGGACCCGGATCAGATCGTCGACGCCAAGATCGTCGAAGAGGTCAGGAGAGAACTCTCGCAGTGAACAGGCGTGCATGATCGATGCTGACCCTCGGAGTACGCGCCTGACCGCTAAGAGTCGAAGGCGGCCTGCCTGCTCACAGGCGAGATTCGGAGCCATCGATTGCAACCAACCATGAGCAAGCTCTGTACTCTTGGAGAAGCGATCTCCAGCATTCCAAACGGCGCGGCGGTGGCGATGGGCTGCGGCCTTGAGTCCCTGATTCCCTTTGCCGCCGGCTATGAGATCATGCGTCAGAAGAAACGCGACCTCACGCTGATCGCGCCGATCTCGGATATCCAGTTCGATCAGCTCATCGGCGCAGGCTCGGCGAGAAAAATCATCGCCGCCTGGGTGGGCAACGTCGCCGCCGGGCTGGGGCACAATTTTCGCCGGGCGATGGAAGAGGGCGTTCCGCGGCCGCTCGAAATCGAAGAGCACTCCAACTTCACGATCGCTCTCGCTCTCAAGGCCGCCGGCATGGGCGTGCCCTACCTGCCGACGCGCACGGCGCTCGGGAGCGATTTCAGCCGCGCGCCGCATTTCAACGCGATCACCTGCCCGTTCACCGGCGACAAGCTGCTCGCCGTGCGCGCGGTCGCGCCGGACGTGGCGATTCTCCACGTCCAGCGCGCGGATGACGAAGGCAACGCTCACCTCTGGGGCAACCTCGGCGTGGTGCGCGAAGCGGCGTTAGCGGCGAAGCGCGTGATCCTGACTTGCGAAGAGAGAGTCGATCACGAGATGATTCTCAGCGATCCCAACCGGACTCTGATTCCGGGATTTCTCGTTTCCCATGTGGTCAAGGCGCCGTTCGGCTCGCACCCGTCGCCAACTCAGGGCTATGCCAGAAGGGACGACGGGTTTTATTTCGACTATCACCGGCAATCGCGCGCCCTTGAGGGTTTTCAAGAATGGCTCGGCAAGTGGGTTTTCGGAACGGGCGGACACGACGGCTATCTCGATCTTCTCGGCAAAGAGCGGCGCGAGCGGCTCACCCCCGGAAAAGAGGTTTTCTCGCCGGCGGTCAATTTCAGCGTGTAGCACGGGTGGCTAACGCTCTCGGGAGCGAGCCTATTCGGGCAACGGCAATAGATCCTGCCATTAGGCGACCTTCGCGATCGGTGCCGTTGCCCGTCGCGACTCGCCCCGTCGATCGCCGCACGGCATGATTTTTTCTCGCACCATGAGAGTGCCGGGCTAGGTGACGGCAGATGGACTATACGCTCAAAGAACTGATGGTGATCGCGGCGGCCCGGGAGATCCGCGATGGAGAGATCGTCTTCGTCGGGATGCGGCTGCCGCTTCTGGGCTTCGCCGTCGCCAAAGAGCTTCATGCGCCGCGCGCCGTCGGCCTCTTCGAGAACGGCGTCATCCGCGACTGGCCCGCGCTCGCGCCGATCTTCACGATGAGCGATCCGCCCAATGTAAGCCGCTCGCTTTCATGTTGCGGCCTGGTCGACGTGATGTCGCTCCTGCAAGCCGGTCGCGTCGATCTCGGCTTCATCGGCGGCGCCGAGATCGACCGCTTCGGCAACCTCAATACGCACTGGGTCGAGGAAAACGGCAGGCGCGTGCGGCTTCCGGGAAGCGGCGGCGCGGCGGACATCGCCAGTCTGGCCGGGCGCTGCATCATTATTATGAACCACGAGCGGCGACGTTTTCCGTCGAAAGTGCACTTCATCACCTCGCCCGGCCACGGAGAAGGGAAAGGCTGGCGCGAGGGAAAAAATCTCAAGGGAGGCGGCCCGGCGCGAGTGATAACGAGCCTGGGGATTTTTTCCTTTGACCCGGAGAGCCGCGAGATGGTTTTAAGCTCGTTCCATCTCGGGCTCTCCATCGAGAAAATCCGGCAGGAAACCGGCTGGGCTCTCAGGGTTGCCGATGAGGTTCGCGAGACCCAATCGCCATCCGCCGAAGAGCTTGTCGCAGTGAGAAAGTACGACCCAAATGGAGTTTGGACCGGGAATTAGGCGGGAGATCGCCGTTCAACGCGGTGGGTCGGAAGCGCGGCAGGGGGTCCAAGATCGCCATGAGCGTCATCCCGCGGGCCCTTTAAGGAAAGTCACAGGCGAGATGTGGTGCGCCCGCCGAGAGTCGAACTCGGACTTAAGGCTTCGGAGGCCTTCGTGATATCCGTTTCACTACGGGCGCGCGAAGATTGTTCTATCAACCGACTTCCGCTCAGTCAATGTTGTCGCTCTGTTGTTCGCTCTCGGGAGGCGCGCTCTCAACTGCGGCCGATAGGGCGGTCATCCGGAGTGTGGTGTTTCAGAAATTCGCCGTCCATGTCAGACCGTCATTCCGGCCGAGCGGGCCGATGCTCGCGAGAGCCGGAATCCAGGGAATTCAAAAAGGGTCTGGATTCCCGCTTTCGCGGGAATGACGCTGATGGACTACCGGAACACTAACGACTCTGTTTTACTTCCTTGAGCGCTTCGAGCATCTCGGCGTGGATCAGGCCGTTGGACGCCAGCGTCTCTTCGCCCGAGATCGAAAACGGCTTGCCGGAAAAATCCGTGACGGTGCCGCCCGCTTCGCGGACGATCAGCGTCCCCGCCGCCGTGTCCCAGGGATGTAGCTTCAGCTCCCAAAAGCCGTCCAGCCGGCCGCAGGCCAGATAACAGAGATCGAGAGCCGCCGCTCCCGCGCGTCGGATCCCCTGGCTGCGCTTGGCGAAGGCGCGAAAGAACTTGAGATAGAAATCGATATTCTCGCGATGATCGTAGGGGAAGCCGGTCGCCAGCAGAGCCTTATCAAGCTCTGGAATCTTTGAGGTGCTGATCGGCCTGTCGTTCAGCAGCGCGCCTTCCCCTTTGATCGCGCTGAAGCCTTCTTCGCGCAGCGGATCATAGACGACGCCGAGAACGACCTGTCCCTCGTGCTCCAGCGCGATCGAGACGGCGAACTGCGGATAGGAATGGGCGAAGTTGGTCGTGCCGTCGAGCGGATCGATGAGCCAGCGATAGTCGCTGCCGGGCGCCACGATCGCCGTCTCTTCCTCGGCGAGAATCGAGTGGTCGGGAAAGTTCTTGAGCAACAAATCGACGATCTTTTCCTCCGCCTGCCGGTCGGTCGCGGTCACGAGGTTGATGGTCGATTTGTAATGCACTTCTTTGGCCTGTTGCCAGTTTTCCCGGATCAAACCGCCCGCAAGTCTCGCTGCCCGCCACGCGACCGAGAGAAATTTTTTCATCATCGCTCCATGCTTTCCGTCTTGGCAAAGGTGAATACCCTATGTTACCTAATCGAGCATGAGGATTCGAGCGCCCGCGAAGATAAATTTATCTTTGCGGGTGGTGGGGAAGAGGCGCGACGGTTACCATCTCCTCGACACCCTCATGATCCCGATCGGCCTGTACGATGAAATCGAGATCACGAGGCCCAAGCGCCGTCATGCGGCGAAGGGTCTTACCGTTACTTGCGACCATTCGCTGGTCCCGTCGGGAAAACGGAACCTGGCCTATCGAGCGGCCGAGGTGCTGCTCGGAAAGCGAGCCGCTCGCGAGGCTCTTCATATCGACATCCGGAAGAACATTCCGGTCGGCGCCGGGCTTGGCGGCGGCAGCAGCGACGCCGCGGCGGTTTTGCTGGGGCTCAACCGGCTGTTCCAGCTTAAAAAAACCCGGCGCGAGCTTCTTTCGCTGGCGGCCGCGCTCGGCGCGGATGTGCCCTTTTTTATCTACGGTCGCCCCGCCAGGGCGCGAGGGATTGGGGATGAAGTCCATCCACGGCGCACCCACCGGCGGTTTTGGGTAGTCATCCTGTATCCCGGGTTCCCTATATCGACCTCATGGGTGTATCGGAATCTGTCTTACACGTTGACAAAAGGTATTGAAAATACTAGCCTTAATTTTTCGGCACGCAGTGGCAAAAAGCTTGCACGATCGTTGGTCAATGACCTGGAAAAGGTTGTTTTTCGCCGCTACCCTAAAGTCGCCTTTCTCAAAAAGCGGCTGCTCCAGGAAGGCGCTGCGGGGGCTCTGATGTCGGGGAGCGGCTCATCGGTGTTTGGGATTTTTTTTACCGGAGACAAGGCCAGAAAAGCGTTTCTCCGTTTGCGCAAGGAGGATGGGACACAAGCGTATCTTGTGCGATCATTGAGCTGAGACAGAAAGCCTAACGTACAACTCGCTGAGCACCCTGGCAGGCTCGACGCAAAGGGGGTCCCTATGGAGATTACGGAGGTTAGGGTCTTTCCTGTCAACGAGGAAAAGCTCAGGGCTTACGTTACGATCACGTTTGACCAGTGTTTCGTCATCAGGGATCTCAAGATTATCCAGGGCGCAACGGGCCTGTTTGTTTCGATGCCGAGCAAGAAGCGCAAGGACGGCACGTATAGAGACATCGCTCATCCCATCAACAACGAGACTCGCAGGATGATCGAAGAAAAGATCATCGCCGAATATCACAAAGTGGTCGCTGAGGGCGGTGGAGAGCGAGCGCTAGGCGGTCAATGATGAGAGTTCCTCGAAGAGCGCGCGAGCTCTTTGAGGAGTTCGGGGTTGGGCGGTCGCCAAGTGGTAAGGCCCCGGACTTTGGATCCGGTATCGAAGGTTCGAATCCTTCCCGCCCAGCCAGTTTTTCCAAGATGATGGAGATGCCGGAGTTGATTTGACACTCCGGCTGTTCTATTTTTAACGGGTTCGCCGTAAGCCATGAGCCAGCATCAAGACGACTTGAAAATCTTCGCCGGCAATTCGAATCTGCCGCTCGCGCAGGAGATTTGCCAGCACCTCAAGATCCCGCTCGGCCAGGCGACGGTGGAAACCTTCAGCGACGGGGAAAGCCGGGTCGAGGTCAAAGAAAACGTGCGCGGCGGCGACGTGTTCGTGATCCAGTCCACCTGTTCGCCGGGAAACAACAACCTGATGGAATTGTTGCTGATGCTGGACGCCTTCAAGCGCGCCTCGGCGAAGCGGATCACCGCGGTCATCCCCTATTATGGCTACGCCCGGCAGGACCGCAAGGTCGCGCCGCGGGTCCCCATCAGCGCGAAGCTGGTGGCCGACCTGATCACGACCGCGGGGGCATCGCGAATTCTCACGATGGACCTCCACTCGGGACAGATCCAGGGATTTTTTAACATCCCCGTGGACAATCTCTACGCGACCCCGGTGCTGCTTCAGTACTTGAAGCGACGGCTCAATCACAGCGAGGTGACGATCGTCTCGCCGGACGCCGGCGGCGTGGAGCGGGCGCGCGATTTTGCGACTAGGCTCGACGCTTCGCTCGCGATCATCGACAAGCGGCGGTCGGGTCCCAACGTCGTTGCCGAGATGAACATCATCGGCGAGGTCAAGGGACAGATCGCGGTGCTGCTCGACGACATGGTGGACACGGCCGGGACGTTGACGATGGCCTCCGGCGCGCTCAAGCGCGAAGGGGCCAGGAGAATTCTCGCGTGCTGCACGCATGCGGTATTGTCCGGGCCGGCGATTCAGAAGATCAATGAGTCGCCCTTGGAAGAGTTGATCGCCACAAATTCCGTTCCGCTCAGCCCGCAATCGGCAAGCTGCAACAAAATCAAAGTTCTTTCCGTCGCCCACCTGATCGGCGAAGCGATCCGGCGCACGCACGAGGAGCGGTCGATCAGCTCGCTCTTCGACTGAGCGAGCGGAAAAATTTTAGGAGGTCGTATCAGTGGAAACCGTCGAGATAAAGATCGAACCGCGCGAGACCGGGGCCAAAGGCAAAGCGAAGCGTCTGCGCCGCGACGGCAAGCTGCCGGGCGTTTTTTACGGACCCAAGACCCAAACGGTTCCGCTGGAGGTCGATAGGAAGGACTTTCTCACCCGCGTCGCCGATCTGGAGGGGTCGCATCTCATCCGCATCAAATCCGCGTCGCCGCTGCTGGCGGACAGGGTCGCGCTCGTGAAAGAGATGCAGTTCCATCCCGTTACGGGCGAAATCGTCCATGCGGATTTCTATGAAGTCGATCTCTCCGCGAAGATCCGCGTCAAGGTGCCGCTCCACTTCGTCGGCAAGGCGGCGGGCGTCGTCCGCGGCGGGATTCTCCAGCCGGTCGTGCGCGAAGTCGAGGTCGAATGTCTGCCGATGGATATACCGGAGTTTTTCGACGTCGAGGTTTCGGCGCTCGATATCGGCGATTCACTGCACGTTACCGAGCTGACTATGCCGGAGGGCGTTACCGCCGCCTCTGAATCAGACCTGACGCTCGTCACGGTTGTGCCGCCCAGCATCGAAGAGGCGCCGACGCCGGTCGAGGCGCCTGTCGTTGCGGTCGAGGGAGCGGAAGCGCCTGCGGCCCCCGTCGAGGAGAAGAAAGAGGAAGAGGGCAAAGAGGAGAAATGATCGTGTTTCGTGTTCGTGCTGAAATCACCGACGCGCCTACGAATACGGCATGCGGCGAGCGCGGTTTCTCTCAGAAACTCTGATCAGTGAAGGTCGTTGTCGGGCTGGGCAATCCGGGAAAGAAGTACGAGCGAACGCGACACAACCTGGGTTTCATGGTTGTGGATCGCCTCGCCGCTGAAAACCGAGTCGCCTTCACGGAAAAAGAGAGGCACGATGCTCTCATCGGCGAGTGGAACCGGGATGGCGAAAAGGTTCTGCTGGTCAAGCCGCTGACTTACATGAACCAAAGCGGCAAGACGCTCGAGAGCCTTCCAGTCGAAAAAGAAAATATTGTCCTGATCCACGACGATCTCGACCTTCCCTTCGGCCGCATGCGAATTCGTCAGCAAGGCAGCCCCGGCGGTCACCGCGGCATGATTTCTGCGACGGGAGTGTTGGGTGAACAGGGTTTTTCACGCCTGCGGATCGGTATCGGCCGCCCGCCGCCAGGAGTCGATCCTACTGTTTTCGTCTTACAGAAATTTTCTCCAGATGAAGCGGCGAGGCTGGACGAAATTATCTCCAAGGCGGTCGAGGCGGTTCAATGTTTGCTCGATGAAGGCGCTCGGCGGGCGATGGAAAAATTCAACCGGGCGGAGTGATCGAGCATCACAATGAATGAGGTTGATCCCCTCTCAAGTCACGCGCGTCGTATTTGTATCACGCTCAATTGTAAAGCCCAGACGCTTGTGATAAGCCACAAGTAACAATTTTTTATGGCGACAAAACCGACAGTGGCGCTTTACGAGACGATGTTCATACTCCATCCCGACAGGGGAGGGACGGTAAAGGAGTACATCGAAAGATTCAAGAAAATCGTCGAAGAGCAGGGCGGAACCGTCGCCCACCTGGAAGAATGGGGGCTCAAAGATCTGGCCTACCGCATCGGCAAGCAGATGAAGGGCTACTACACGTTGCTCCAATACAACTCCCCGGCGCGCGCGGTGGACGAGTTGGAACGCACGATGAAGCTCACCGACGGCGTGCTGCGGTATCTTACCGTGCGTGTAGACGAAAGCGCCCAGACGGCCCCGCAAACCACGGCCAAGAAGATTTCCGGAGAAGCCGGCAAAAAGGAAGAGGACGCCGCGAAGGCCGAGCCGCAAGCGTAAGCGCGGGACGAGTAAGAGCGTTTTCCGACTGAACACAGCGAGGGAAAATCAGACCATGGCCCAGCCATCTTCATATTCCCGGCCGCCCCGTGAGCGATCCGACGAAGAGAAGGGCGGTGGCCGCCGCCGGCCCATGATGCGGCGCAAAGTTTGCCGCTTTTGCGCCGATAAAGAGGCCAGGATCGATTACAAGGACATCAGAATTTTGACCCAGTTCGTCACCGAGAGAGGAAAGATCACTCCCAGCCGGATCACCGGCACGTGCGCGCGTCATCAGCGACTTCTCACGGTCGCGATCAAGAGGGCGCGCAGCGTCGCCCTCCTGCCGTTCACCACAGTCAAAAACTGAGCGGGTTCTACTCTGCGGCTCGTTATGAGTTGGCAAGTCGCCAAGAGCTTTTTACTGGCTTTAGCCTCCACGGTTTTGCTCGCTCTTTGTGGAGCCGTGATTCCGCTGGCCGGCATGTTGTTGATTCCGCTGATTCCCCAGCCGGCGCTCGCTTTCGGACTGCGGCACGGAAGAGCTCAAGCGACCGGCCTGCTATTGCTGGCGCTGGCATTGGTTGCGTCACTCGGGGGGAGGGAACTGGGCCTCGCCTATTCTTTCCTGGCGCTGATGGTGCTTTTGCTTTTTCTCTGTCTCGGTCGCGATTGGTCGATCGAACGGGTTGTGGCCAGCACGGCGGCAGGAATGCTCGCCGCTCTGGCCGCCGCTCTCTTGCTGGTGTTCGGTTCCGTATCCGGCATTCAGCAGGGCATCCGCGCGGCGCTCCAGGAAAATTTGCACGCCTCGATCGAGGTTTACGGCACGGTTGGTTTTTCTCCTCAGGGGTTGGAGTTCTTAAAAGAGAACGCGCCGCAGATGATCGACATGACTCTCAGAATCCTGCCGGCGCTGGCATTCGCCGGGTTTGTGACGCTGGTCCTGATCAATCTTTTTTTGCTCCTGCGCCGTTTCCCCGATCGCTATGCTTTTTTCTTCGGCGCGAGCCAGGATTTGAGGGAATGGCGCTCGCCGGAATTTCTCGTCTGGTGCTTCCTTGCGTCAGGCTTCGCCCTGTTTGTTCCGGGCGCGGAAATCGTGAAGACACTCGCCTTGAATCTTTTCCTCGGGATCGCGCTCTTTTATTTCTTTCAGGGGCTTTCGATCATCGCGTATTATTTCCATCACAAGCGCGTGCCGTATTTTTTCCGCAGCCTGGCGTACATCTTGATCGTGTTCGAGCAGGTATGCACGGTTTTTGTGGTCGCGCTCGGCCTGTTCGATCTGTGGGGCGATTTTCGCCGCTTGAAGAAAAAGGATTTCAATCCGGGCCGGGTATCTTGAAAAAAGCGGCTTTCAGCGGTTAGCCGTCTCCGCCCAAGGCGGATCAGCCTCCGGCTGAAGCGATGAGTTGAAAAGAAGGAGCAAGCCATGGAAGTGATTTTGAAAGAAGACATCCCCAACGTGGGAAAGATGGGCGAGGTGGTGCGGGTGCGCGACGGCTACGCGCGCAACTATCTTCTGCCGCGCGGGCTGGTTCTCGTTGCCAATAAGAAAAACCTCAAGGGCTTCGAGCATCAGAAACAAGTGGTTCAGTCGCAGAAAGCGCGGGTCGTCAATCAAGCCCAGGCGCTGGCGGAAAAGCTGTCTCAAGTCTCTCTCGTCATCCAGGTCAAGGCGGGCGAAGAGGGCAAGCTCTTCGGCTCGGTGACCAACATCGACATCGAGAAGGCGCTTAAAGCCAAGGGCATCGAGATCGAGCGGCGCAAGATCCATCTGAGCGAGCCGATCAAAATGGTCGGCGACTATCAGGTGCCGGTCCGCTTCACGTCCGAAGTGCAGGCCAACGTGCAAGTTTCGGTGGTTGCCGAGCAGGAGAAAAAGTAAGGGCCTTGTTTTTTTGGAGAGGTGTCCGCAGCGCCGGTTTCGAATGAGACCGATATGGCTTCGCGAACTCTGGCCCGCCTAACGGTAAGATCACTCATCCTCTTCACCTCGCTTGCCTTTCTGTGCGTTCCCAGACCGCTGGACGCGCGCAACGAATATTATATCGGAGAGAAGCTTGTCTCCTATCAGGTTTACCGGGCCGCAATTCTCGTCAACGAAACCCTTCCGCTTATCAACTCAAACCGCCTGGAAGAAGCGAAAGAGAAACTGCTGAACGCCCTCAAGCTAGCCCCGGATTTTCCCGAGGCTCACTATAATTTAGCGTTGGTTCTGTCGCGACTCGGTAAGACCGAGGAGGCTTTACAGCGATTGAGGGCGCTCGTAGCCATGAAGACAGAGCTTCCGGTGGCCTGGTTGCTGCTCGGCAACCTCTATCTTACCACTGGACAGCTCGAGGAAAGTGTCAAGTATTCCCAGGAATTCGTTCGGCGATTTCCCAATGATCCGGAAATTCCGTTGGTGGTCGATGAGATCAAAATTTTGGAACGGGAGTTGGAACAGTCGAGGCTATATGTTAACAGCGCAGACCGGGCAAAAACCGGCGAAGATTACTTTTTTAAAGCCACCCGGAATGGAACGAAAAAATGGCCGGCCGAGTCGATGCCGTTACGAGTGTATATTCATCCGTCCCAAGGCATAACGGGATTCCACCCCCGGTACGACGATATACTCAGGGCCTCTTTCGACAATTGGGCCGCAGCCTCTCGTGGGGCGGTGGCGTTCAGGTTTGTCGAGGACCTTGCGCAGGCCGATATTGCATGTCTCTGGAGCGGCGATCCGTCGCAACTTAGCAATCGCGTCGAGGCGGGCGAAGCGATGGTATTCTTTCAGGAAGACGGCCTTATCAAGAAAGCCGCCATGGTTATCTTGACGGTTCCGGTCAGCGCCATGCGCCCGATCGACGACGATTTGATAAGAGCCACCGCGCTTCACGAGATCGGGCACGTTCTCGGTATTCTCGAGCATAGCGACAATCCCGTAGATATCATGTTCCTCTCCATGAGCCATAGGAATAAGAGCGGTCTGTCGGAGCGCGACAGAAAAACTTTAATTCGCCTCTACTCGGTCAAGTAGCTGCATGAGGATCGTCAAATATTCATCGCCGCGCGAAAGCCGTAATCCGCGTACTTGAAAGCCGGGTTGAGCGAGCTGCGCGCAGCGCAGCGGCTGAATTTGATCTTGTGCCGCCACGATCCTCCGCGCGAGACTTTTCTCGGTCCGGAGGACGGGCCGGACGGATTCTTTTCCGGCGATATCTGATAATAGCTTGGATCGTAAAAGTCGCTGCACCATTCGTGAACGCTCGCGCTGATGTCGTAAAGACCGAACCCGTTCGGCTGGTTGGCGCCGACGCGCTCCGGGCCGCCGTGCTCGAGGTCATAACCAGCATATCCTCTCTCCTCCGGCGTCACGTCGCCCCACGGATATTTCCGGCTTTCCCTGCCACCGCGGGCGGCGCGCTCCCATTCCGCTTCCGTGGGAAGACGAAATGTTTTTTCGGTTCGCTCGCTCAACCAACTACAGTAGGCAGTGGCATGGTGCCAACTGACACCGACCACCGGCTTTTCCGGATGAGAGAACATCGGTTCCAAGCAAAAAGGCGGCGGCACGGATTTCGTCTGTTCGACGAAAATTCGGTATTCGCGGTTGGTCACGGGGAACTTGCCGATTGAAAAACCGTCCACCCACACCCGGTGCACCGGTTTTTCGTTATCCATCCCGTCTTCGCTCCCCATGAGAAAATCGCCTTCGGGGATAGGGATCATCACCGGAATAAATTCTTTTTCCAGACGTGCCATGATAGAAACGCTGTAATCGGGCACAAATTGTATGTCAAACGGCGAAGAAAGGATTCTGACGACTGCGGATGCGGGCCGCGGCAGGCTTCTGATCCTCGTCACGGCGGTTTTGTGGAGTCTCGCCGGGGTTTTCATCAAGTTTCTCGAGCTTCATCCGCTGACGATCGTTTTTTACCGCAGTCTTTTCGCCGGGATTTTTTTTCTGCCGCTGATCAAGGGAAAAAGCTGGAAGATCAACCTGCCGGTTTTGGTATCCGCTCTGAGTTATACGGCCGCGATCAGCTCTTTCGTCTCGGCGAACAAGCTCACCACGGCGGCGAACGCGATCGTCTTGCAGTACTCGGCGCCGATCTTCGTGTTTATTTTCGCCCGCATCTTGTTTCGCGAGCCCATATCAAAACTCAATCTGCTGACGTTGATCGCGGGCACGGTGGGAGTGGGGGTGATATTTGCCGGCAGCGCCGGTCTTCCCGACATCGGCGGTGTCGGCGTCGCGCTTTTGAGCGGGCTTTTTTTTTCGATTTACATGACGAATCTCAGGTTTTTGAAAGAGACCGATCCGGCGTGCTTGACGCTCGTGAACAATCTCGCCTGCTGCATCGCGCTTTTACCCTGGATCCATTCGCGGCTTACCCTGACCGCGGTAGAGACGGTGACGCTATTCGTGATGGGCGTGATTCAACTAGGGATTCCGTACTTTCTCTTTTCCAAGGGGCTGGAAAAAATCCCGCTGCAAGAGGCGTCTCTGATCGTTCTCGTCGAGCCGGTCTGAATCCGATCTGGGTGGCGCTGGCTTTCGGCGAGATCCCTTCGAGCGCCACTCTGATCGGCGGCGGGATTATTTTGTTGAGCCTGGGAATCCGCTACGCCTGGCCGCCAAAAAAATGTTGAATTTTGAGTTTTGAATGATGAATTGAATTCAAAATTAAGAATTCAACATTCAACATTATTTACCGGATGCTGCCGCCGTGTCGGATCCGCTCCGTTTCCTCGGGCGAGAGCTGCTTGATGTCCTTGCGCAGCTCGTAGTTGATGTGCTGAATCGCTTCGCTTGCGCCGGAGCGATTGCCCATCATCACCATCGGTCTGCTGCCGCTGTTCTCCAACTGGTAGAATGAGCCGCCGGTGATCAACGCCGCCATCCCCGGCGTCATCACGGCCTTGCCGCCGTCGGGGAAATGCATCGTGCACTCGCCCTCGATCACGTAAAAAGTCTGATCGGCATTGTGGCAATGCATGTCGTCCTTGTCTCCGGGATTGGGATAATAATGGACCCAGGCGTGGAACCTCGGCGTGTTGAGCACGACCTTTCTCTTTTTTAAATGATGCGCCATTTTTACGGTGTCGATGATTTCGATCGGCATAGTCGCTCCTCCAAGCTTGATGCGAGAGCCTAGCAATCTACAGGCAGCCGTGTCAACTATAAGGCGCGTTTGGAAACCGTCCACCTGGGAGTCTCTCTCCGGGCCGATGCGATACGTTTGTTTTACGCCCGACAAAAATGATGAGGGTATCTCCCCGGTACGCTTGGTTCTCCTCGTCCCACACATCGGCCCTTCAAGAAACCCCCAGGCGGACGGTTACAATAGTTGGGCGATGACCGTTTCACTTTTTGCGGAATTTTATGATAGGTTCGTTCGGTCATCATCACGTTACAAGGAGGCTCGCACAGATGGATTGGGGAATGAAAAACAGACTGGCAAGGATCATCAAGCCGGAGGACGGCCGGGCGGTGATGCTCGCCGTGGATCACGGCTATTTCTTGGGCCCGACGAGCGGACTCGAAGAGCCGCGCAAGACGATCGAGCCGCTTTTACCTCACGCGGATTCGATCATGCTCACGCGCGGCGTGCTCCGGACCTCCGTCGATCCGAACGCGAACGTCCCGGTGGTGCTGAGAGTTTCGGGCGGGACGAGCATCTTGAAAGAGCTTTCCAACGAGGACATTACGGTTTCGATCGAGGACGCCGTTCGGTTGAACGTCTCGGCGATGGCTTTGTCGATTTTCGTCGGATCGGAATTCGAGAAGCAGACGCTGGTGAGCCTCGCGAAGCTCGTCGACGAAGGTGAGAGGCACGGGATTCCGGTCTTGGCTGTCACCGCGGTGGGCAAAGATATGGCGCGCGACGTTCGTTATCTCGGTCTCGCCTGCCGCATCGCAGCCGAGCTCGGCGCCCACGTCGTCAAGACGTATTATTGCGCAGAGTTCGAAAAGCTGGTCGAAAGCTGCCCGGTCCCGGTGATCGTCGCCGGAGGCAAGAAGACTCCCGAGAGGGAAGCGTTGGAGCTGGCCCACAACTCCGTTCGGGCCGGCGCCGTGGGCGTGGATATGGGGCGAAATATTTTTCAGTCCGACAGCCCGGTCGGAATGATCCGCGCCGTGCGCGCCATCGTCCACGACAAAGCTTCCGTCGCCGACGCCTATAAGATCTACGAAAGCACGAAGGGTGTAAAAGCCAGAAGAGCGGCAGGATGACCGCCCGTGTTCGTGCGCCGTGCTCGTGTTCGTAAATGCGAGCCCGGATTCCTGATCATCAGGGCACGAGCACGAAACACGACCACGAACACGATCTCATGCGCGTCGCGATGTACTACAACAACCGGGACGTTCGCCTCGAAGAGATGGCGGTTCCCTCAATCGGTCCCGGCGAGCTCTTGGTGCGGGTCAGGGCAAGCGGCATCTGTGGCACGGACGTCATGGAATGGTACCGCATACAAAAAGCGCCGCTGGTGCTGGGCCATGAGATCGCCGGCGAGGTTGCGGCTGTCGGCGAAGGAGTGAAGGACTACCACACCGGCGACCGCGTTTTCGTCTCGCATCACGTTCCCTGCATGAGCTGCCGCTACTGCCGCGCCGGCCATCATTCGGTGTGCGACACCCTGCGCCGGACCCATTTCGACCCCGGCGGCTTTGCCGAGTACATCCGCGTGCCCAAGATCAACGTCGAGCTGGGAACCTCCCGCTTGCCCGACGAGGTCTCTTTCGAAGACGGCTCGTTCATTGAACCCCTGGGCTGCGTCGTGCGGGCGCAGAGATTTGCCCGGGTGGGCGCCGGTCTAAGCGTTCTCGTCGTCGGCAGCGGCATCTCCGGCCTGCTGCACGTGCAGTTGGCGCGCGCGCTCGGCGCGGCATTGATCGTCGCTACCGACGTCAACGATTTTCGCCTCAAGGCGGCGCGCGAGTTGGGTGCCGACGTTGTCCTTCATGCCGCCGAGGACGTGCCGCAAAAAATGCGCACAGCGAACGATGGACGATTGGCTGACGTGGTCATCGTCTGCACGGGAGCGACACCGGCGGTGGAGCAGGCGTTCAAGTCGGTCGAAAGAGGCGGGACGATTCTTTTCTTCGCGCCGACCGCGGCGGGCGTCAACGTGCCGGTCCCGCTTTACGAGTTGTGGCGCGATGAAATCACGGTCACGACGTCGTACGCGGCGAGTCCTCAGGATATTGCGGCGGCCATCGAGTTGATCCGCACCCGGCGCGTGCGCGTCAGCGAGATGATCACGCACCGGTTAAGTTTGGCGGAAGCGGGACTTGGCTTCGAACTGGTGTCGAGCGCGCGCGATTCTATCAAGGTGATCATCGATCCCCAGCGTCTTTAAAGACATAAATTTCCTCGAAAAAGCCTCGATCCCGGCGGTTTTTTCCGCCTAAATGGGCACATTTTTTCCCTCGGTATCGGCCTTTTGGCCTCATCCGCCACTCGTGTCTAAGGTTCTGCCCTTCCTGTCCTATCGGGGGCTCGGATAGCAAGTTTTGTCAACGCTTTTGTCGTGGATTGTCCTCGGATTCCACGCCCATCTTGTCCTGACCTGAGTAGACGCCTTTAAAAATAGCCGGTTAGAAGGCTGACCCGTCCTGGCATATGGCTTGCTCCGATGTCCAGCTTCGTGGAGGTGCGAAAACATGAACGGTGAGCAGACCGAACTCAAATTCCTGACCCTGGCCGAGGCTGCAACGATCCTGCAGGTGTCTAAACGGACTATTCTCAGGATGATCCAAAAGAAAGATGTCCCGGCGTTGAAAGTCGGCGGTCAGTGGCGGCTGCGAGAGAGCCAGTTGAAGAAATGGGCGGAGGAAAAAGAGGGCTTACTGGCGGCTTTCGAATAGCGCTCCGGGAAAATAGGTTCACTCAGCAAGCAATCGTCGTTTCAAAAGCAAGTCCAATGGCGCTTCATCGAGCCGATCAGCGGCGCAACGGACAGCCGAGGAGTAATTGACGTGGGTCTCTCCGACCGCATGGCCGAAGCCTTACAAGAATCTTATCAAGGCTTAGAGAGAAAAATTACCGAAAGAACGCGGGACCTTTCGGCCCTCTATGCGGCTCTGGCGCCTTTGGCGTCTGCGGATCCCACCCGCTTGCTTCAACAAATCGTGGAGCGGCTCAAAGAGGCAACGGGCGCCGACGCCGCGCTCATTCGTATTCTCGACAAAGAAACAAAATCTCTTCGTTCTCCGGCTCACGTCGGGTTTTCTTCCGCTTACTTGCAGTCGACGCAGGATCTCGACGAAGGCTCGGCCGTCCGCGCCGCCTTCACGTCGGGCGAGCCGATCATCGCGGCGGATATTTCAAAAGATTCGCGGCTGAAGGGTAAGAAGCAAATAGAGGCGGGATTTCGCTCGTGCGCTTTTCTGCCCCTGAAAGTATCCGGCGAGCTGCGCGGAGTCGTCCATCTTGCCAGTGGCAAGGCCGGGCACTTCAGCGCGGATAAGATGGACAACCTCATGGCGATCGCCCGTCAAATGGGCGTGGCCATGGAGAATCGCGAGCTGCTCGAGGAAACCAAGCGGCGCGCGGAACAGCAGGAGGCATTGGTCAAGTCGCTGAGCTTGCTCATCGGCGCGTCGCAGAAGCTGGTTGCGCGGGTCGATATCGACACGCTGGCTCAAGATATTTTGACAACCGTCGTGACCTCTTTCGGCATACGTTTGGCTTGGATCGGCAGCGCCGAATCCGACGGCCGAGTACGCCCGCTTTATTGGGCGGGAGACGTAGCGGAGTATCTGAGGCACGTCGAAATCCGCTGGGACGATTCCCCGCTTGGACAAGGACCCGCCGGACGCGCCATCCGGACCGGCCGGCCGGTTGTCATGGACGTTGCCACCGATCCTGGATTTGAGCCGTGGCGCAAGCCGGCTCTTGACCATGGCTATCGCGAGGTCGCCGCATTTCCTCTTATGCGCGGCGCCACGCCGTTCGGCCACCTGATTCTCTACAGCAGCCAAAACGGTTTTTTTACTTCCGAGCGAGTGGAATTGCTGCAAACCTACGCGAATATCGCCACCGGCGCCCTCGAGAGCGCCCGTCTCTTTGAAGAGACCAAGCGCCAGGCGCAGGAAAAAGCGGCTTTGAACACGATCGCCACGGCTGTGAGCCAGTCGCTCGACGTGCAACAGATCCTAAACATCGCCATCGAAAAAGTGCTGGAAGTTACCGGCCGCGAGCGGGGTTACATCCGACTTAAAGATCTGGTTACTGGCGAGGTCACGCTGGCGGCCCACAAGGGGATCTCCGAGGAGTACGCTAACGTTCTCATTCACCAAAGGACTCCGGGAGGCAAGACCGATCAGGTCTTTACAACCGGGAAGCCCGTGATCATCAACGATCCCACGGCGATACCGCTCAAAGGAGAGACGCGCCGCGAGGGGCAAAATGTCGTGGCTTGGATTCCTGTGAAGGCGCGCGGCGAAGTGATCGGGATTCTCAACGTCGCCTCGGCGCGGCTGGTCCCTTTCTCGACTCAGGAAGTGGAGCTGCTCCAATCGATCGGGAATGTTATTGGAGTAGCCCTGGAAAACGCCTGGCTCTATAAAGAGTCGCAGCAGCATCACGATATCCAAAAGCTTCTGAAGGAGGTGAGCCAGGACGTTACGGTTCTCGGTCTCGACCGCTCGCTCACGAAGATCGCAGATAAGGTTCGGGAGATGTTTAAAGTCGACATCGCCGATTTCCGGATTATCGAGGCAGGGGCCGCGAAGTACATCGGCCGGTCGGGGCAATGGTCCGAGCTTCTCGTGGGATCCGGTAAGATGAGAGGGCGGATGAAATGGATTTTAGAGCATCGAACTCCTCTCATCATTCCGGATATCAACGTAGAGACGAACCTTCCCAGCGGCGATTCTATCCGGCATCTCGGCCTCAGGGGTTTTCTCGCGGTGCCTCTCTTGTCGAGGAGCGCGGAGGTCATCGGCGTTCTCAGAGCGCTGACTTATTTGCCCCGAGACTTTAGGCCGGAACAGGTCGATTTTCTCCAGCAGTTGGCCAACGGGGTGGCCATTGCGATCGAGAATGCGCGCCTCTTCGAAGAGACCGTGCAGCGGGCGCAAGAGCAGGCAGCTCTTAGCGCGATCGCGACGGCGACCAGCCAATCACTTCACATCGACGAAATGCTCCATTTAGCGTTGGACAAGGTGTTGGAGGTCACAGGGCGTGAAAAGGGTTACATCAGGCTGAAGGATCCACTCACCGGCGACGTCAAGTTAGCAGCCCACCGGGGCATCTCCGATAAATACGTCACGCTTCTGCAACGCCGGACTCCGGGCGGTAAAAGCGATCAGGTTTTTGAAACGGGAGAACCGGTCATCATCAACGCTCCCGAAAAAGCGCTTCTCAGGGAGGAAACCCGTGATGAAGGCAACAGCTCCATCGCCTGGATTCCACTGAAGGCGCATGGGAAAGTCGTGGGGATCCTCAACGTCTCTACGGCTCAATCGGGTTTTTTCACCTCGCGTGAGGTGGATCTCTTGCAGGCCATCGGAAACGTGATCGGAGTCGCGGTTGAAAACGGCTGGCTTTACCAGGAATCCCAGCGGCAGGAGGAGATTCAAAAACTCCTGAAGGAATTGAGCCAGGACATCACCTCTCTCGACATCAAATCTTTTTTTCAAAAGGTCACGGACAAAGTCCGCGAATACTTCAAGGTCGATATCTCGGACATCCGGCTGATCGAGCAGGGCGGGATTCTGCCGCCGGTCGGCTTGTCGGGTGCAGATTCCAAGCCTCTGTACAAATTGGGCGGACTGAGGGGACGAGCCGGATGGATCGTCAAAAATCGGCGCGCCGCGGTTATTTCGGATACCTCGAAAGACACGACTATTCCGGCCGGCGATACGACGCGTGAGATCGGTATCCGCGGCTATCTCGCCGTGCCGCTGTTCGCGCGGAGCGGCGAGGTCATCGGCATTCTCAGGGCGCTCACTTATAAACCGCGCGAGTTCAGCCAGTCCGAAGTCGATCTCGTCCAGCAGTTGGCCAACGGCACCGCGATCGCACTCACCAATGCCCGCCTCTTCGAGGAGACCGAGCGCCGGGCGCGCGAGCAGGCGGCTCTCTATGGCGTGACCGCGGCGGTCAGCGGCTCTTTCGATATCGAACAGATTCTTCTCAAGGGTCTCGATGCGGTCCTCGAAGCGACCGGCATGGAAGGGGGATACATCCAGTTTCTTGATGGAAACCCTCCGAAGCTCGTCCTTAGAGCGCATCGCGGGATGTCCCAGACCTTCATCGCGAAGACTCGCGATGAAATTCGTCCGGGCGGCAAGACGCAGCAGATTATCGCGACGAAACAGCCCCTGGTGCTGGAAGATATCGCTCCCGATCACGGAAAATTTCAGGGCGAGAACATCACCGCCGCCGCGTGGGTGCCGATCGTGGCGAAAGACAAAGTGATCGCGGTTCTCGCCGTCAGCACCAAGACCAAACGCCATTTTCCCCAGGCCCAGCTCCCGCTCCTGGTCTCGATCGCCAACGCCCTCGGCGTGGCGCTGGAGAACGCCCGGCTGTTTCAGGAGACCGAGCGCAACCTCGAGCGCATCCGCGCGCTCCGAGAGATCGACCAAGCCATTTCCTCGACCCTGGACCTGCGCAACGTCCTCGATGTTTTGCTCGAGAAGATCGATCTCTCCCTTCCCTACGCGACGGCTACCATCAGGCTGTTTAACAAAGAGAACGGCATGTTGGAGCCGGTCGCCTGCCGGAATCTGGACGAAAACGAATGGAAGCTCGAGCAATGGAAACCGGGCCGCGGCATCGCCAATGTCGTGTTCGAGACCAAGACCCCTTTGATCATCCCGAACGCGCAGGCCGACCCGCGCGTGCTCGACGCCGAGTTTTACCGCAAGCACAGGCTCACCTCCTATGTCGGCGTTCCGTTGATCGTGAAAGAGGAGGCGCTTGGGGTGCTTGGGTTTTACACCAAGGAGGAGCACGACTTCACCGGCGAGGAAGTCGATTTTCTCGCCACCCTGGCGGGTCAGGCGGCGATCGCCATTCACAATTCGCAGCTCTACGAGAATGCCCGCCTTAGAGAAAAGCAACTGGAGGAAACCAACCGGATGCTTTCGGCGCTCCATGCGGTGGCGGCGACGGCGAGCCAATCGCTGGATCTGGATCGGGTCTTTCAATCGGCCATCGGGAAGATCACCGACATTTTCGGCTTCGACGCCACCCATATTCATATCTACAACGAGCGCACGGACGAGCTGGCGTTAAGAGCCAGTTTCGAGAGCGATCCGAATCGTTTCGTCCCGGTCCAGTCCTTCCAGAGGGGCCAAGGCATTGTCGGCGAGGTGGCGGAATCGGGCCGATCTATGATCTTTGAAGACGTTCAGACCGATCCCACATACCAAAAGCTCAGCCGCAGCAAGACCTCGGGCTGTGCCGGCTATCATCTTTTCGCGGTCTTCCCGATCAAGGGCAAGCTGAGAAACTTGGGCACTCTGGCATGCACCGGCATAGACCCGCGAAAATTGACTCCGGGCGAAATCCAACTCCTCGAGGCGGTCGCGGACCAAGTCGCCGTGGCGATCGAAAACGGCCAGCTTTACGAGCAGCTCCGACAGAAGGTCGAAGAGCTGATGCAGGCGAACAAAGTCAAAGACGAATTCTTGAGCGTCATGTCGCATGAGCTGAGGACGCCGCTGAACGTGGTCATGGGCTACGCGGCGATGATCAAGGACGAGATGCTGGGGGTCGTCAATCTGGAGCAGAAGCGGGCGTTGGAGAAAGTCATCAGCCGCTCGAGCGATCTTTTGAACATGATCACAAGCATTCTCTACGCCACCAGCATTGAGGCCAAAGAGGTCCGGGTGCAAAACAGCGAGTTCGGCTTGAGCGATCTGCTCGACGAGCTCAAGAGAATCTACGACATCTCTCTGCTCAAGCCGATTGCGCTCGACTGGGATTACGCTCCCGGCTTGCCTCAGGTGTTTTTGGATCGCGACAAAGCGCGGGTCGTACTGCAGAAACTCATCGACAATGCGACCAAATTCACCGAGACCGGCGGCGTCACCGTCACCGCGCGCCTGAGCGAGGGCCGGAAGCAGAATCCGGAAAACAGTCGGCGCGAGGCGCCGCTTCCCGAACCTGCCAACGGCTGGTTGTTCTTGGAGCCGCCGTGGCTGGAAGTGAAGGTGACCGATACCGGGGTGGGAATAGCCAAGGACAAGCTCCCCGTTATCTTCGACAAGTTCCGCCAGGCCGACAGCTCGGAGACCCGGCGTTATGGCGGCGTCGGCCTGGGACTTTATATCGCCAAGCACTTCACCGAATTGCTGGGCGGTCATATCGAAGTCGAGACGGAGGAAGGAAAAGGATCGATTTTTACACTCAAGGTACCGTGCCCGATCTTGCCGTCGTCGGCGAGTTCAAAGAGCGAAAATATCGAATTGACCGGCCATGTGTCCCAGATTCACTAAGGCGGTTGCGGCTTCGTCGTTTCGACCGCCGGCGCGCTAAATCTATGCGGCAAAAACTCGTACAGTTAACGCTCGGCAACATCGCGGGTCGCCTCTGGTCGCTCCTGCCCTCGGGCGGCTCCCTGCCCGACGAGGTCTGGCGCAACCGGCACCGCTTTCTCGTCGGGCTCACGTGGTTCCATGCGGTCATCATCGCTCTTCTGGGGCTGATATTGAGCGAAAACTGGGAAGTGAGCCTGAGCGCGATTTACCATGAAGACACCCTGCTCCACGCGGTTTCCGAAGGATTGCTGGTCGGCGGGTTTGCGTTCTTGGGCAGCAGGCTCAAAGCCAGTCGCGCCTTGCGCGCCGCGCTCGTGGGCTTGGGACTGATCAGTTCCTCCGCCATTCTCGTGCATCTTTTTGGCGGCTACATCGAGCTTCATTTCCACTTCTTTGTCATGCTCACCTTTCTCGCGCTCTACCAGGATTGGTTCCCCTTCGGACTATCGATCTTGTACGTCGCGGTGCATCACGGCGTGGTGGGCGTCCTGTGGCCCACGGAAGTCTACAATCATCCCGCGGCGATCGAATCTCCCTGGACGTGGGCCGGCATCCACGCTTTCTTCGTGCTCTGGGCTTCCGTCGGAAGCGTGATCGCCTGGCGTCTGAACGAGGCGGCGATCGCCCGCACCAAACTCATTTTGAACTCGGCCGGCGAAGGCATCTTCGGCGTCGACGCCGACGGCAAAGCTATTTTCGTGAATCCGGCGGCGGAGAAGATGCTCGGCTATCAGATGACGGATCTGAACGGCCGGAGCATGCACGACGTTCTGCGCCATGCGCGAGCGGATGAGACGCCATGCGCCGGTGAAGAATGCCCCGTATGCGCCGTGTTGAAGGACGCGACCGTCCACCAGGCAAGCGAGGAAGTGTTCCGGAGTAAGGACGGCACGGGCTTCCCCGTGGATTACGTGAGCACACCCATCATCGAAGGCGGGGAATTGCGCGGCGCCGTCGTGACTTTTCGAGACGTGAGCCAGCGCCAGCAAGCGGAGAGGGCGCAGAGAGAAAGCGAGCTCCGATTTCGCCAGATGGCTGAGAACATCAAGCAGGTTTTTTGGATAACCGATACGCTGACTAACGCGTGGCTCTACGTCAGTCCCGCCTACGGTGAAATATGGGGGCGCAGCGCCGAAGCGCTCGGCCCGATGGCCCAGTCCTGGCTTGGCGCGATCCACCCGGAAGATCTCGAGCGGGTGCTCGCCGCCGTACGAACGAAGCAGGTCACGGGAAGCTACGACGAGGAGTACCGGATCGTGCGGCCCGACGGATCGATCCGTTGGATTCGCGACCGTGCCTTTCCGGTAAGAAACGACTCGGGCAGGAACTATCGCGTCGCGGGCATCGCCGAGGACATCACCGAGCGCAAGCGCGCGGAAGAGGACGCGGAGCGCAATTTGGAGCGCTTGCGGGCGCTCAGGGATATCGATCATGCCATTTCTTCGAGTCTGGATCTCCGGACGGTCCTCGCCGTGCTGATGGAGAAGATCGATCTCGTTCTGCCTTATGCCGTCGTTACCGTGAGGCTTTTCAATAAGGCGAGCGGCCTGCTCGAGCCCGTCGCCTGCCGAAACCTGGACGAAAACGAATGGAAAGAAGCTCAGTGGAGAGGCGGGCGGGGCATCAGCAACGTCGTGTTCGAGGGCAAGGCGCCGCTCATCATCCGGGACACCCTGGCCGACGCTCGAGTCGTGGACGGTGAATTTTACCGCAAGCATAGCCTGATTTCATACGTCGGGGTTCCATTGACCGTCAAAGAAGACACTCTAGGCGTGCTCGGCTTCTACACCAAAGAGGAGCACGATTTTACCGGCGAGGAAGTCGAGTTTCTCATGACGCTCGCCGGCCAGGCGGCCGTCGCGATCCATAATTCCCAGATCTACGAGGAGATGGCGCAATTGGCGGTCGACTTGGCGAGCTCCAACAAGGTGAAGGACGAATTCTTGAGCGTGATGTCGCATGAGCTGAGAACGCCGCTGAACGTGGTGATGGGCTATGCAGCGATGATCAAAGACAAGCTGCTCGGCGAGGTGAGTCCGGAGCAGAGCCATGTCCTGGATAAGTTGATGAGCCGGATGCGCTCCCAACTGGATATGGTCAACGGCATCCTGCAGGCGACCCAGATCCAGGCGCACAATGTCACGATCGATCAAGAAGAGGTGAGCGTGGCCAATCTTTTAAACGAGCTTCAATTGGCTTACAGGGCTGCCCTGGACAAGCCGGTCAAGCTCATCTGGGACTATTCCCCGGATTTGCCTGCGATCCAGAGCGACGGCAAGAAGTTGAAGCAGATTCTGGCGAACCTGGTGGATAACGCCATCAAGTTCACCGACGAAGGCCGCGTCACCGTCTCTGCCAGAGTAAAGGAAGGCGACAAGGCTGTGGAGTTGCGGGTCGAGGACACCGGCCGCGGGATTCCGGCCGAAGCGCTGCCCATTATTTTCGAAAAATTTCGCCAGGCGGATAGCTCGGAGACGCGCCTCCACGGCGGGATCGGTCTGGGACTCTACATCGCCAAGAACTTCGCCGAGCTTCTCGGCGGCGCGATCAAAGTCGAGACCGCGGTGGGGAAGGGGTCGGTCTTTACCGTGACGATCCCGTGCTCGGAGCATTCGTCGAAAACATATCCTCCGGGAGACAAATCGACGGCGAGCGGTCACGCCCGGGAGTTCGGGCCGGTGTCGTTTTAGCAAAGCGTCGCGCTGGAAAAGATTGTGAAGTCCAAGAAAAAAACTGCTGCGCTCGCCGAAAGAATCGCCGAAAGGAATTCCGATCTTTCCGCTCTCGCCCGAGAACAACAGGCGCTCAACATGATCGCCCAGGCCGTCAGTCAATCGCTGCACCGCGACGAGCTGCTGGAGATCGCGCTCGACAAGGTTCTGGAGGTCACCGGCCGCGAGCGGGGAACGATCAGGCTCAAAGATTCGGTCACCGGCGACGTCAAGCTGTCGGCCCACCGCGGCTTCTCCGAAGAGGAAATAGCGGAGCTGCGTCGCAACATGCCGCATCGAATCAGCGAGCAGATTTTTGCTTCCGGCCAGCCGCTCGTCGTCAACGATCGGGCGGAGCTCCGTAACACGCAGTCTCTGTTGCCCCAAAGCCGCTCGGTCGCCTGGATCCCGATCAAGGCGCGGCAAAAAGTCGTCGGCGTGCTCGGGGTTTCCGCGGGCCGGCCCATACCATTTAGGCAACGCGAGGTCGATCTTCTTCAGGCGGTTGGCAGCGTCATCGGCGTCGCGATCGAAAATGCCCGGCTCTTCGAAGAAACCGGACGCCGGGCGCGCGAGCTGGCCGCGCTGCATGCGGTGACGGCCGCGGTCAGCGGCTCTTTCGATCTCGATCAGATTCTCCTCAAGGGTCTCGACGCGGTCCTCGAAGTAACGGAAATGGAAGTGGGTTACATCCAGTTTCTCGATGGCCACCCGCCCAGGCTTCTCCTCAAGGCGCATCGCGGCATGTCCGAATTGTTTCTCACGAGGTTCCAGGGCCGAGTTCGTCCGGGCGGCAAGACCGAGCAGATCATCGCGACGCGACAACCGCTGGTGCTGGAAAATATTCCCGCCGATCACGTGGGAAAATTCTCGGGCGAAAGAGTCACCGCGGCGGCGTGGGTGCCGATCACGTCGAAGGACAAAGTCATCGGCGTTCTCACCATCAGCACCAAAACCAGACCGACCTTTCCCCTGGCCCACCTTCCGCTGTTGGCCTCGATCGGCAATACGCTCGGGGTCGCGCTGGAGAACGCCCGGCTTTTCGAAGAAACCAAACAGCGCGCTCACGAGCAAGCGGTGCTCTCCGCGGTTGCCATGGCGATGAGCGAGTCGCTTCAGCTCGACGAGCTTCTGCGGATCGCGTTGGACCGGGTGCTCGAGGTCACCGGGAGGGAGCAAGGATATATACGGCTAAAAGATCCCGTCACCGGCAACCTAACGCTCGCCGCCCACCGCGGCGTTTCGGAAAATTATCTCCAAACGCTGCTGCATGGGCGCACGCCGGGCGGCAAGAGCGACCGCGTTTTCAAATCGGGGGAGCCGCTGGTCATCAACGATCCCGAAGGCTTTCAGCTCAAGGAACAGACCCGCCGCGAAGGAAACCGCTCCTTCGTATGGGTTCCGTTAAAGGTGGGAGGAAAAACGGTCGGCATCGTGAACGTCTCGACGAGCCGGCCGCTTCCGTTCCAGCCGCGAGAAGTGGAGCTTTTGAAGGCGATCGGCAACGTGATCGGCGTGGCGCTGGAGAACGCGCGTCTCTTCAACGAAACCGAGCGGAGTCTGGAGCGCATCCGGGCGCTGAGAGAAATCGACCAGGCCATCACCACGAGTCTGGATCTGCGCACGATCCTGGACGTGCTGATGGAAAAAATCGATCTCGTCCTCCCGTACGCCGCGGCGACGGTGCGATTGCATAACAAGGAAAGCGGCTTCTTGGAACCCGTCGCCTGCCGAAACCTGGACGAAGAAGAATGGAAGAAAGCGCAGTGGAAAGGCGGACGGGGCATCGCCAACGTCGTTTTCGAAAAGCGGGCGCCGCTGATTATCCGCAACGCCCAGGCGGACGCGCGCGTGCTCGACGCCGCGTTTTACCGCAAGCACAGCCTGACCTCATACGTGGGAGTTCCCTTGCGGGTCAAGGACGAGGTCCTGGGGGTGCTCGGTTTCTACACCAAAGAGGAGCACGAATTCACCGGCGAGGAGGTCGAGTTCCTGATGACGCTGGCGGGGCAGGCGGCCATAGCGATCCACAAGTCCCAGCTTTACGAGGAGGCGCGTACTCGGGAAAAGGAAATGCAAGAAACCAACCGCATGCTCTCGGCGTTGCATGCGGTGGCCGCCGCGGCGAGCCAATCGCTGGACCTCGACCGGGTCGTGCGCGCGGCGATCGAGAAAATTACCGAAATATTAGGCTTCGACGCGACGCAAATCCACGTTTACAACGGGCGCTCGGACGAGCTGGTCATGCGCGCCTACTACGAGATGGACCCGAAACTTTTCGTTTCGGTCCGAGCATTTAAGGTCGGACAAGGCATCGTCGGCAAAGTGGCCGAATCGGGCCAGCCGTTGATCTTCGAGGACGTCCTTACCGATCCGTTGTATCAAAGTCTCAGCCGCACGAAAGCGTCGTACCAGTTGGGCTATCATTTCTTTGCCGTCTTTCCGATTCGCGGCAAGCTCAGAAGCTTGGGCACGCTCGCCTGCACCGGCATCGACTCCCGGCGTTTGAGCTCCGGCGAGGTCCAACTGCTCGAGGCTATGGCGGACCAGATTGCCGTGGCGATAGAAAACACCGGGCTCTACGAGCAGTTGACGCAGAAAGTCGACGAGCTGCAATTCAAGACCGAAGAGCTCCAGCGCGCCAACAAAGTCAAGGACGAATTCTTGAGCGTGATGTCGCACGAGCTCCGAACGCCGCTGAACGTCGTCATGGGTTATACCGCGATGATCAAGGACCAGATGGTCGGCGCGGTGAATCCGGAGCAGAGTCAAATTCTGGAGAAGCTGATGAGCCGCGTGCGCTCTCAGCTCGACATGGTCAACAGCATATTGCAGGCGACCCAGATTCAGGCGGCTACCGTCGCTCTCGAGCGCGAAGAAGTCAAGTTGAAAGATCTTCTCGACGGTCTCAAATCGGACCACAGCGCCAATTTGACCAAGCCCCTGACTCTGATCTGGGACTATCCACGGGACTTGCCCGCGATCCAGAGCGACGGCAAAAAGCTGAAGCAGATTCTGGAGAACTTGATCCACAACGCCATCAAGTTCACCGACCAGGGCTGTGTGACCGTCTCGGCGAAGATAACAGAAGGCGGTATGCGGAAAGCAGTAAGCAGCGGGCACGAAGCTGAGATTCTGCCTGCTGCCGACCGCCTGCTGGCTACGGGGAGGCGGTGGCTGGAGTTGCGGGTTGCGGACACCGGGCGCGGGATTCCGGCGCAAGCGCTGTCCATTATTTTCGAAAAATTTCGCCAGGCGGACAGCTCCGAGACCCGGCGCTACGGCGGCGTCGGCCTGGGACTTTATATCGTCAAGAACTTTACCGAACTCCTCGGCGGCGCGGTCGAGGTCGAGACCGAGGAAGGAAAGGGATCGATCTTTACTGTGACGATTCCTTGCACGGTCTCGTCTTCGGCTGCGGAACGCCCGGAGGAATCCAAAAGGCTGAAATCCGCGTGATGGTGGACGAATGAATAGATTTTCCTTCTCGGGGCTCCGCGTCCGCTTGATCCTGCTGGTTCTTTTGGCCGTGATCCCGGCCTTGGGACTGATCTTCTACGCGGCCTCTGCGCCGGACGAGCATAACATGGCGCACAGTCTGGTTTGGCTCATGATCGTTTTGCTGTTGACCCTGGCCGGCGCTTGGTGGGGCGGTAACTGGCTGATCGTCGGGCAATTGAAGAGATTGATGGAAGCGACTGAAAAGCTCGGCACCGGTGATCTCGACGCGCGGGTTGCCGTTTCGAACGGCGACGGCGAGCTGCAAAAACTTGCCCGAGGGTTCAATCAAATGGCCGAAGGCCTGCAACGTCGCGACGCCGAGACGAAGCTGGCGCAAAGCGAGCTCAAGCGGCTGCTGCGGCAGAGCACGGCGCTGCGCGAGATCAACCTCGCCGTCACCTCGAGTCTGGATTTACGCGCGGTATTGGGGGTCTTGATGGAGAAAATCCAGATCCTGCTTCCTTACGCCGTGCTTCTCGTCTGGCTCAGGAACCGCGAGACCGGAGAACTGGAGCGGACGGCTTGCTGGAACATCGATGAAGCCGACTGGAAGCGGCGGAAGAACAAGGACGCGCCGCCGATTATCAAAGCGGCGATTGAAAATCAGAGTCCGGTTTCCGTCCTCGACGTGCCCACCGATCCCCGGACCGAGAATCCGGAGTTCTACCGCCGGAACGGCGTGGTCTCCTATCTCGGAGTCCCCCTGATCGTCAAAGGCGAGGCGCTGGGGGTTTTGGCCTTTCTGACACGCGAGCGGCACGAATTCACCGCCGAGGAGGTAGAGTTCTTGTCCTCCCTGGCGGGCCAGGCGGCGGTGGCGATCCATAACTCTCAGCTTCACGAGCAGAGCAAAAGACAGGCGGTCGAGCTCGAGAAAGCGAACAAGGATTTAAGTCGAAAGGAAGCGATCCAGGCGCTGCTCAAGGAGCTAAGCCAGGACATCGCGTCTCAGGACGTGGGAAGCTTGCTTAAAAAGCTCACCGACAAAGTGTGCGAGTTCTTCAAAGTGGACATCGCCGACGTGCGCATCATCGACAACGGCGTGCCGCGCATCCTCGGCGTCTCCGGCGTCGACGAAGAGAAGATGCGGCTCGGCAGCACCGGCAGCGGCAGAGGCGCATCGGGATGGATCGTCGCAAACCGCAGACCGCTCGCGATAGCGGACTTGACGAAAGTAAAAAATCCTCCGATCGGCCGGACGACGCGCCGCATCGGCATCCACGGCTATCTTGCCGTGCCGTTTTTTTCCCGCAGCGGAGAAGTCCTGGGCGTTCTCCGGGCGTTGACCTACCGGCCGAGAGAGTTTCTCCAGGAGGAAATAGATCTGTTGCAGCAGATGACCAACGGCGCCGCCATCGCGTTGGAAAACGCCCGGCTTCTGGAGCAGACCCAGACCCAGGCGGCCGAGCTCAGGCAGGCGAACAAGGTCAAGAACGAGTTTCTGGGCTTCGTGTCGCACGAGCTGAGGACGCCGGTGAACGTCATCATGGGTTATGCGGCGATCCTGCAAAGCAAGATGCTGGGCGAGATCAACGCCGAGCAGGACAACGCGCTGGAAAAAATGAGCGTCAATTCGAAAGAGCTGCTGAGCATGATCGAACTGCTTTTGGAGGCGACCAAGATCGAGGCCGGCGCCGCGGCGGTGGAGATCGCGGAAGTCAATTTGTCCGATTTTCTCGAGGATCTAAAATCCGCCTACTCCATTCCGTTGAAGAAGCAGATACGTCTGGATTGGGATTGGCCCAAGAACTTTCCCGTTATAAAAACCGACCGCGAGAAGCTGAGACACATCCTGCTGAACGTCATCGGCAACGCGGTCAAATATACCGAGCAGGGCAGCGTCGGCGTTTCGGCGCGCTATCTGGTCGAACAGGGGCGGGTCGAGTTCGAAGTCACGGACACCGGGATCGGCATTCCGAAAGAGGAGCTGCCGCGCATCTTCGAGATGTTCTCTCAAGTCCGCAGCGCCCGGTCCAAGTCTTCCGGCGGAGTGGGCCTCGGCCTTCACATCGTCAAGAAGTTTACCGAGCTGCTCGGCGGAGACATCCGCGTGACGAGCGAAGAGGGCAAAGGATCGACGTTTGCGATAAGGTTGCCCACCGGCGGCCAGGCCGGGCAGGCGCCCGACCGTCAGGACTTTCGCGCGGATGAATCTTCGGCTGCGCGAGAAAAAGAAAGCGCCGAGCGTCCGGTCCCGGCGGGGGATTCTTGAGGGAGGCCTCAGAGTTTGATGGAAGTTAACGCTCTCGTTCGAATCAGTCGAGTCATGCGACGCGCTCTCGGACAGGCGCGTGCCGCGGTCGCCTACCTGATTTACGAGCACACGATTCTCCTGCTGACCGTCATGTTTTGCGCCGCAGGGGCGGCGACGCTGTGGCATTTGTCCCGCCTGTCGGCAACTCTAGTCGAGTCCGGAGCGTTACAGGGAACCGTGCTCTATTCCGGATCTCTCACCGAGCTGCGCACCTTCTATGGCTCCGAGGTCGTGGATAGGGTCAGGTCGCGCGGCATCGAGGCCACCCACGACTACGCCGGCAAACAAGGCGCAATCCCGATTCCGGCGACATTCACGATCGAGTTCGGCAAGCACATGGGCGCGATCAGCCCCGGGATGCAGATCCGCCTCTACAGCGATTATCCTTTTCCGTTCAGGAAAGACGGCGGTCCGAGAGATGGTTTCGAGCGCGACGCTCTTCTGGAGCTGAGAAAAAATCCCGGCCAACCTTATTTTCGTTTTGAAGATTTCCAGGGCAGAGCGTCCTTGCGCTATGCCACCGCGGTCCAACTGCGCGCCGGGTGCGTCTCCTGCCACAACACTCATCCCGAGAGCCCCAAGATCGATTGGCAGGTCGGCGACGTAAGAGGAGTCCAGGAGATTATTCGCCCCTTGGACAGCGCCATCGCCGAGACCCGCTCGGGCCTCCAAAGCACCTTTGTCCTTCTCGGCACGATGGGACTTTTGGGAGTGGGCGGCCTAGCCATGGTGATCGGCAGGATGCGCCGCACCTCGGTGGAGTTGCAGCAGCGGGTCGCCGAGCGCACCGCCGCCGAGGCCCGTTTGGCGGCGTTACATGAAATCAATCTGGCCGCGACCTCGACCCTGGATCTGCCTAACGTCTTGAGAGTGTTGTTGGAAAAAATCGGCGTCTTCCTACCCTATGCCGCGGCCACCGTCCGTTTATTCAATGAAGCGAGCGGTCTCCTGGAGCCGATTGCCTGCCTGAACCTCGACGAAGAGGAATGGAAGGAAGAGCAATGGAAAGGCGGCCGCGGATTGCCGAACGTGATCTTCAAAAATAGGGTGCCTTGGATGGTGCGGAATATTCAAACCGACTCGCGCGTCCAGGACCCCGATTTTTTTCGCCGGCAGGGTTTGGTTTCCTATCTGGGAGTTCCTTTGATCGTGAAAGACGAGATCTTCGGGGTCATTTCCTTTTATACGAAAAAAGAGCACGATTTCAGCGACGACGAAATCGAATTTCTCAACACGCTCGTCGGACAGGCGGCCATCGCGATCAATAATTCGCAGCTCTTCGAGCAGACCCGAAGCCAGGCGGTCGCGATGGAGAAATCAAACAAGGTCAAGGACGAATTTTTGAGCGTCATGTCGCATGAGCTGAGAACTCCGTTGAATGTGGTCATCGGCTATACCGGACTGATGAAAGAAGGAATATTGGGCGCCGTCAGCGAAGAGCAAACCAAAGCCTTGGACAAAATCGGCGATCGGGCCAAGGACCAATTGACCATGATCGACAGTATTTTGTTCGCTACTTCGGTCGAGACCCGCGAGATCAAGGCGGAGTCCCAGGAGTTGAACCTGGCGGCGTTTCTCGACGATCTCAAGTCAAGCTATGAAGTTTCGGTGGAAACGCGAATCCGTCTGAATTGGATCTACGCGGCGGATTTGCCGGTGGTCCAGTTAGACGTGGCAAAGCTGAGACACGTCCTGCAAAATCTCATCAATAATGCACTCAAGTTCACCCGCGAGGGCGAGGTGGCGGTATCGGCGAGAATGATGGGAAACGGACAGCACGCAGGGGGCAATGGGTATCCGGCATTTATAGAATTCAAGGTGGCCGATACCGGTATCGGCATTGCGGAGTCGCATGTGCAGGTCATCTTCGACAAGTTCCGCCAGGTGGACAGCTCCGAGACGAGACCGTACGGAGGCGTCGGCATCGGCCTTTACATCGTGAAAAAATTCACCGAGATGCTCGGCGGCACCGTCGATGTCGAGAGCAAGCCCGGCGAAGGATCGACGTTTACGGTCCGAGTGCCTTGCGCCGTCGCCAATGTTAAGGGTCAAGGCGCCGATTGGATATAACCCGCCAAAACGTTTCCTTTTCCGCCGCTTTTTGTTTGAGGAACACAGGGACCGGCATGCCGCCGCGATAGTTGCGGATTTGCGCAATTGAGCAAACGTGACAAAGCCGCTTTTTCTCAGGCCATCTGACCCGCCATAGGTTTTTCCGCGCGTCGGAGTAGAATTCAAATGAGACTTAGGAAAGGGGGACGAGCCCATGGCGCTATCCGACGTTATTGGATGGGTTGAATACTTCATTAATTTGAGGCTTTTCGAGGTCAACAAAACAGCGATCACGCCCGCTTCGATCCTCATGTTTGTCGTCGTTATCGCGGTGTTTGGCGTGACTTCGCGTTTGCTGCAACGGCTGCTGAAGGCGCAACTTTTTTCTCACATGAGGATCGATGAGGGCATCCAGTATACTCTGATCCGCATCAGCCACTATCTCATCATGATCGTCGGCGCCGTAGTCGCCTTTCAGTTCATCGGCATCGATCTCACCGGCCTGGCGATCATTCTCGGCTTTTTATCCGTCGGCATCGGCTTTGGATTGCAGAACATCACTTCCAACTTCGTCGCCGGTCTTATTCTTCTTCTCGAGCGGCCGATCAAGGTCGGGGACAGGGTCATGGTCGGCGAGCAGGAAGGAGATGTGGTCGAAATCAAGATGCGCTCGACGACGATTAACACCTTGAACAACGTCGCGTTGATCGTGCCGAATTCGGAGTTTGTTTCTGCGAAGCTGGAGAACTGGTCTTATGGCGACCAGAAGATCAGGCTGGACATCGACCTGGGCGTCTCGTACCGATCCGACCTGGAAACCGTTATCCGCTCTCTAAAGGAGGTGGCCGCAGAACATCCGGAGGTCCTGAAGCATCCCGCTCCCGATGTGCTGCATAGAGGATTCGGGGACTCGGCATGGAACATGCGGCTTCGGGTTTGGATCGGTCATCCGCGGCGGCATCTAGAGGTCGAATCGGATATCCATTGCGCGATTGTGCGAAAGTTCCAGCAGAACAGCGTGGAGATTCCGTTCCCCCAGCGCGACTTGCACGTGCGATCTCCTCTTCCGGTTCCCATATCGACGGGCACTGAATTTCGACGCCCGGCTTAATGTAGGGGGAAAGCGTAATTCCGCTCTAGATTTCGCTGCCGATCCCGGCTTCGCGTGCTTTGTCATGCGCCAATCGGGCCAGAGCCATGAAGCCGACTCCCTGATCGCTGTTTTGTTTGAAGAGCGTGATCTGCTTTGCGTTTGAGCGGCCGGCGGCCTTTTGAGCCAGAAGAGAGCTTAGATCGTTGATATCTTCCCACTGAAGCAATCCTTTGCCGATCGGCTCGACAAAATCTCCCTGCTCGTCGTGAATGCCTTGCTGCCGCAAGGTCGCGATTATGACGTCGGCGCGAGTAAGAACTTTGTCGTCCAACTCCCGTCTCGGACTACTGACGAGTCCTTCCTGCAAAAGCTCCTTGTTGCTGCCAACGATCGACGTTACGTGCTGGCCTTCATCGAGCCAATCGCCGTACAGCACCGGTACGTTGCTCCCCGTGGCGCAGACGATCAAGTCGGAACCGACCGCAACATCGCGTGGATCGTCAACCGGCACGAGTTCAGCATCGACGTGCGGACGCATGAGATCGCAAAAGGTCTTGCGGTTCTCCCGGCTTCGGCTGAACACTTTGACCTTTTGGATCGGCCGAAGTGTGCACATGACTTTTAAATGACGCCGGGCTTGGCGACCCGTGCCATAGAGGCCCAAGACCCGGCAATCTTCGCGCGCCAAATATTTCGTTCCCACCGCGCTGGTGATGGCCGTCTCGGTAGCGATATCGTTGTCGTCGAAATCGTAGAGAGGTATGCAACCGACGATGATCGTGAGAAGCGCCGCGGTCTCGCTGTCGTAAGCCATGTACACGCGCTTACCAACGGCGGCGTAGGTCTGATCCTCTTTGGTATAGCGATGACGTTCGTAGTGGATGAACGTCCCGGCGACGCGCAGATCGACTGAGCCGCCCGAGTGGATGTTGATGCGCCGATCGCCCGCCATCATACGCTGGCGCGGCAGGCTGAATTGCGGATGCCGTGCCTGATCGCGAAACCCATTCTCGACGGCGCTGATCGCCTCCTCGATCGAAATCAGCCCTTTCATCTCTTCCGCTTTGAGTAGTAGTGCCATGCTATTCCTCCACGATGATGCATCCCTTACGTCTTTCGGTCTCTGAGGTCAAACGGATTATTTCCGCCCTATGTACCGCAAAAATCTGGAACATGACCGTGCGGCAAGCGAAGCAGGTCTTGACCGAGGGTCGACGTTCAGTTTCATTAAGGCATGCAGAACGATGAACAATCGATTCGCGAGTTAGTCGCCGAATGGCAGGAGGCCGCCGCGGCCGGGAATTTATCGAGACTTCTCGAGTTAATGGCGGATGACGTCACCTTTTACGTAGTGGGTCAGCCGCCCATGCGCGGCAAGGAGGCGTTTGCGGCGGCGTTCCGAACCGCCGTGGAGCGTGTCCGCATCGAATCGACCGCAAAAATCGAAGAGCTCCAGATCGCAGGCAACTTCGCGCATCTGGCAAATTATCTAGTGGTGACGATGACGCCGCTCCACGGCGGGTCAATCATGCGCCGGTCGGGGCACACGCTCACGATCCTGCGCAAGGAAGTCGATGGGCGTTGGATCCTATTCCGCGATGCCAACATGCTGGCGCCGGAAAAATCGAATGCGTGAGACCTTACTATGACCGCGACTCTCGACGTAATTCTTTCATGAAGCTTTCAAGCACGGCAGCCCTGGGATTTGTCTTTTGCCTTTGGCTGACGTCGGGCCACGCCGCCGAGTCCAAAGCGGCGTGGCAAGCGGAATGGGACGCGATCGTCGGAGAGGCGGCCAAGAAGGACGGGCAGATCGCGATCTACCACACCCGCGGTCCCTTCGAAAATGTCTTCGCCGAATTCTCTAAGCGTTATCCCGCGATCAAGGTCGTCTCGGTCTCCGGACGAGGCGGCGAGCTGATCTCACGGATCATGACCGAGAGGAGGGCCGGCAAGCAGGTGGCCGACGTTTATTTGGGCGCAACGGGCACGCCGATGGACGTTCTCTATCCGGGCAAAGTTTTGGAGCCGGTCCCGCCGCTGATGATCTTGCCCGAGGTCAAAGACGCGTCGAACTGGTTCCGAAAACAACACCACTACGCCGATCCCGAGGGCAAATACATTTTTGTTTTCGAAGGCGTGGTGCGCTCCGACATGGCTTACAACACCAAGCTGTTAGATCCCAAGGAGGTCGGCTCTTATTGGGACTTGGTGAAGCCCAAATGGAAAGGAAAGATCGCCGCGATGGATCCCAAGCTCTCGGGCTTCCCGAGCGGACTCCTTCAGTTCGCTTACTATCATCCCGAGCTCGGCGCGAAATTTTTAAGAAAACTCTTCGGCGAAATGGATGTCACTTTGTCGCGCGACGGCCGGCAGATTGTCGATTGGCTCGCCGTGGGGAAATTCGCCATCGCGCTGGCGCCGTCTGCCAGCGACGTTCAGGCGGGCATGAAGCAGGGCCTGCCGTTGTCGCGGTTCGAGCCGCGGGTCTTTAAAGAAGGACTCTACATGCGCGCCACCCAGGGATCGCTCAGCGTCCTCAGCCAGTCACCGCATCCGAGCGCGACGAAGCTCTTCGTCAACTGGCTCCTCTCGAAGGAAGGGCAGACGCACTATCAGAAGCAGTTTTTGCGAATCGATCCGATCTTCACTTTGCGCGAAGACGTCCCCGCAGATCCAGCCTTCGAGTCCTACCGGCCAAAGCCAGGCGACAAATTCATGGCCGTGTATCGCCCGGAATTTAGAGACCTCGATCCGGCGCTCAGGGTGATCGACGAGGTTTTGAAGCGTGTGGAGAGATAGATTTGGGTAGAATATTACTCTGAGGCTTCAGTGAAGCTAACCGACAATTCTTTTACTCTGAAAACGGGAATAGTTGTCGGCAGTCGATACCAGCTCAAAGTTGTCTCAATCAAACGTTCTTCGCCGGGAGTTAGAACAAACTGTGTTACCCGACTCTCGTGGAGTTTCCAGCCTGATGAATCCGATAGAAGCGCGTTTCGAGGTTGATGCCCGCTCGATGTAACAAGTTGCGTTTTCACGGCACGATCACACCCATTCTGGTAGACAGTCGCCTTCTTCAGGAGATTATTATCCGAATGTGCGTACCAAATCGTTAGGTCACGTTTGGCTTGAATACATCTTTTAGCCGTCGCCGTGGCGTTAAGAAGAGCAGGCGTATTATGCAATCGTTCAGCTTCCCTTTCGTCCTGACGATGGATGCGTTGTCCTTGCGACACGGCTGATCTCGTATCGACCTCTGTAGCCAAATATAGTTCGTTGCCATCATATATTTGCAATAAATAGATTCCACGTTCAAGCCCTTTGAATTCGTAACGTCCATTGTGAGAAGTACTGGAATGTGCCGTAGAACCGGCAACAGCGGGTAAAGCCTGAAGTCTCACGGTTAGATTAGGACGACCACCGGGATTTTTTTCGTTGTCTATATTTCTCGCGTTGGTTTCATCCGCAACGGAGATCCTCAGCTCTTCCCCGAGATGGCGGATCTCCAGCGCGATAAAATGGGACGAGATAACCGGCAACCCTCCATCGCTTGTGAAATGGGTGAACGTGGCGAAACAGAATGACATCCGAAACAGGTTGCCAGTGACAGCAGGAACAACTTTGTCAGCGTGCTGAACAGCCTGCCGCCGCGATCATTTGTCCTGATGCAACGGAATATCATCTCAGATCCGCCTCAACTCCCTCCTGTGATACTAATGGCTGCCGCCTTGGATGGCCAAAACCGAGCCCCTGCTTGTTAGATAGTTAGCGGGGGACTGATTTCTAACCTCTTCGTAGAGATACAGTCAAGCCCCTTAGGAAACTGAGTCGGGATTATTTCGTCCCAAAAATTTTATGGAAAAGCTTAACGTAGCGGTCGAAGTCGGCATAGACCTCGTCGGGAGTGAAAACTGCGGTGAATCCCTGCGCCAGTTTGGGGGTATCGGGCGAGACGTCGGTGCGGTCGGGCACGCGCCGCTGGGCGCGGATACTGTCTGGCCGGCCTAAAAATAAAACGGACAGGCAGACAAGCCGATTGGATTCCTCATTTGCCTCGAAGATTTCAATCTGATACGCATGTCAACGTTTGAGACGAAGGAGGCAGCGGATATGAGATTAGCCAAAGCAATCCCTTTGATGTTGATGACGCTGACGTTGCCGGCCTTGATCGGTTGTGGAACCATGGGCGGCAAAACTCCTCCCCCAGAACAGCCTGTGGCTCGGCCGATGGGCGTCGAGACGCCTGAGGACGCAGCTCTTAGCAAAGCGGTCAAGCAACGACTTTCAGCGGAGAAAGCCGTCAACCTATCGCCCGTGGTCGTGGAAGCGAGAAAAGGGACGGTCTACCTGAGCGGGCGCGTGTCGTCTTTAGATGCGCGGGAGCAAGCGACCAAAATTGCATGGCAGGTAGCGGGCGTTCAAACGGTTTTGAATCATCTCGAGGTTGGAGAATAGCAAGTCTACGAGGTCATCACTGAGTCATCATTTCGACGCCAAAGCCAGCCCTGGTCGGCCCGCAGGGTCAGACTTTCTCAGACTGTTGAAAAAGTCCTACTCGTGCTTCGACAAGCTCAGCACGAACGGAAATTACTCAACGATTCCAATACTAGGTCCGTTCGCCCTGAGACTCTCGAAGGGTGAACGGGGGTTTTTCAACAGTCTGTTCTATTCTAAAGAATCTTCCTCATGTGAGTTGTTTTACACCGCGATCGATTCGATCCGCTGGAGCGGAGAGTGAAAGCCGTTCGGCTTGGAGGTCTTCTTTCAGACGTTGCTGGCGCGTGGTTTCGGTCCAACAACCCCGTGCCCCTGCGGATTCTCAGGCCGATTATTTCGTCCTAAAAATATTCTGGAAAAGCTTCACGTAGCGGTCAAAGTCGGCGTAGGCCTCATCGGGAGTGAAAACCGCGGTGAACCCTTGCGCCGGTTTGGGAGGATCGGGCAGGACATCGGTGCGGTCGGGCACGCGCCGCTGCGCGCGGATAATCTCCTACCCGGCTTTTGACAGCACGAAATCGATGAACAATTTTCCCGCACTGGGGCGGCGCGCTTGACTCGAAATCAAGTGTTGCGATTGCGCGTTAACCCCCTGGATGCCAACTTCCATGTTTCCGGAATTCCGGAAACGTGAGATATAACGTCATCGTTGTCTGTCTCTAGCGCCGTACCGGAGAAGCCGCTTTCACAAAGCGCGAAAGCGCGGTTAGAACACTCTTAACCTCACTCGGATGTTTGAGCCGGTACTGATTCCGCCTGCCATCCATCTGGTAGCGCACAACCTCGGCCACCCGCAGCACGCCGAGCACGGTGCTGACCCGCTGCACGCTCCTGCCGAGCGCGCGGGCGATTGCGCCGACGCTCAGCTCTTTGTTCTCCGCCAGCAGTTGAACGACGGCGAAGGCCAGCGGATTCCCGAGCAAGCGACAGAGCCGCGATTGTCTGTAGCTCCCTTCCTCCACGCCGGCTTATGTATCACGTTTCCGGAATTCCGGAAACGTGAGATGTAACGTAGTCGCTGCCCCCCTACCGGACCTCGGACGCGGACTGTACAAACGGGAAAGAACGCTGAGAACACTTCAATTACCGGCTCAATATCACCGACCAACCTAAGTCCACCGCCTCGCCAACTGCTCGTATCGAACGGATTTACGGATATCGCTAGTTGGTCGGAAATCCCGCTGCCGCCGCCGGCAATAATTGCGGTGCGATCTTCCAAGGAAAAGCGACAGAGATCAATGCAAAGAGGAAGATGGGCCGGTGTGGAGAAGACGGCTTGCCTTCTTTCTCCAAATGGTGTCTTCTCTTTTGCGAGTGGCTATTTTTTTTAAACGGATCCAGCGCGGATCATTCCGCGGTGGCTCCACTCAGCCAAATCTCAACTGAGTCGGGACAGATCAGGAGGCACGGAACCCATGGAAGCACGGAGCGAGGATTTCCCGCGCGAGCGGCTCACGCCCAAGACCGCTTACGAAAAGTGGCAGGAGGAAGAGAAGATACCGATCCTCAAGGCTTTCTACATCGAAGATGTCCTCAAAGTGGAGCTTGAACCATGGGAAAGGGTGGGGGGGAAAGGCGCGTTTCTCAACATGGCGGGATCCGAGAATACCAACGGCGCGTATCTCTGCGAAATACCTCCGGGCAAAGGGCTAAAGCCGCAAAGGCATCTTTACGAAGAGATGATCTATGTCTTGAGCGGCCGGGGAGGGGCCACGATATGCAACGAGGGAGGAGCCAAGCAGACCTTCGAGTGGCAAGCCGGAAGTCTCTTCAGTCCGCCGCTCAATTGTTGGTTCCAGCTCTTCAACGGCTCGGGCGGCGAGCCCGCCAGGTTTCTCTCCGTGACTACCGCGCCGCTGGCGATGAACTTGTTTCATAACGCGCATTTCATCTTCCACTCCGATTATAATTTTACCGACCGTTTCGACGGGCAGACAGGCTATTTCACCGAAAAGAAGGAGCCGGCGCGAACTCATGTCTGGGAAACGAACTTCGTTTCCAATCTCGGCACGTTCGAGCCGCGGAGCTCGCTCGAGGCTACGGGCAAAGTGGAGAAGCGCGGGGTGGGCATTCGTCGGGCCATCTTTGAGATGGCCAGCAATGTCCTTTGCGCCCATATCTCCGAATGGAAGCCCGGGGTTTACAAAAAGGCCCACCGTCACGGCCCCGGCGCCAATATTTTGATCCTTGCGGGGCGCGGCTATTCGCTCCTGTGGCAGGAGGGAAGACCGCGCCAAAGAGTCGACTGGCGTCCCGGGAGCCTCTTTGTCCCGCCGCCCCAATGGTTCCATCAGCATTTCAATACTTCCCCCACTCCGGTCAGGTTCGTCGCTTTACGCTGGAGCAATAAATTCAGTCTGGGAAGCGTCTTCGGATACGAGGGCTTCAACACCGACGTCAAGGAGGGGGGCAACCAGATCGAATGGGAGGACCAAGGCCCGGAGATCCATGAACTTTTCGTCAAGGAATGCGCCAAGGCGGGAGCGCAGGTAGCGCCTGAATTACAACAGATATTCGATCAAGGAAAAGCGCGAGGGTGAGGGTCTGCAGGGAACAAACGACATGAAGAACGATGCCTTGTCTATTCTAGCCCGCTGCGCCGCCATCGGACTCTTTTGTTACGGCCTTGTTCCGTTCGGAAAAGGCGTATCGCCGGCGCTCGCGGCGGAGATAAAACCGGACTGGCGCGCGGAGTGGGAGAGGACGCTGGCGGCGGCGAAGAAGGAAGGCGAGGTTTCTATATACGGACCTTCGAACCGCGACGAGCAAAACGCATTGGTCGACGCTTTTCAAAAAGCCTACCCGAATATCAGGGTCAAGTACGTCACGGGAAGACTCAGCGAGCTGGCCAGCAGGATCATGGCGGAGCGGCGGGCGGAAAAATTTATCGTCGACATTCTCCTCGGCTCCACCACGACCCCCAACCGGACGCTCAAGCCGGCGGGAGTTTTCCAGCCGATCCACAGCGCTCTGATCCTGCCGGAGATCTTGGACGCCTCCGCATGGTTCAAAAAGAAACTATGGTTCGGCGACAACGAGGAGCGCTTTTTGATACTCTGGCGCGGCGGTTCCTCGGGCTCTTTCATGATCAACACCAATCTGGCAAAGCGCGAAGAATTCAGCTCCTATTGGGACCTGCTGAACCCGAAGTGGAAAGGGAAGATTACGGCGCAAGACCCGCGAGTGACCGGAAGAGGCTACAGCACCTCGGTCTTTTTATACTATGCGAAGGACTACGGCCCCGACTACTTGAAGCGGCTCTTGGGTGAGATGGAAATTGTGCTCTCGCGCGACAGCCACCAGATCGTCGATTGGCTCGGTCAGGGTAAATTCGCCGTCGCTCTGTTCGTCGGGAGCCAGGGGGAAGGCGACGTCGCGATCCGACAGGGCTTGCCGATCACTGAAATCGAGCCCACCAAGGGAAGCGGCGCGTTGGGAACGCCGCGAACCGTTACCTTTGTCAATGGCGCGCCTCATCCCAACGCGGCCAAGATATACATCAACTGGCTCCTGTCGCGCGAGGGGCAGATCGCTTACCAGAAAGCGACCGGGACCAATTCCTTAAGAACGGATATACCCAAGAACGACGTCAATCCCGCGGAGATGTTGCGGGATGACCGCGACTACATACCGCAGAACCTGGAGAAGTACGAAGAGGGCGCGCGGCCGGGCCTGAAGCAGGTTTTCGACGCGGTTCTGCCGCAGCGCTAAATGGCTGGAGGTTACGATGGACTGGCTACAAGAATGCCGACAAGAGCTGGACCGCATGGCCAACGAAGTATTCGAGACGCCGGAGCTGAAGCGCTATTTTTCCAGCCCTCTCACCTGGGCCGGCTATCATGTGAAAAGGACCATGTGGAGCCGCTACGCCAATCCCACACACCGGGATTGTTGGGCCTATGTCATGGGAGCCGCTCCGATAGACGTGAAGCAGGTGATCTGGCGCCACGAAGAGGATGAGCTGATTTTTGACGAGCGGCTCGGGCGAGCGCACGTGGCCTGGGATAAAGAGGAGGAAGAGGAAAAATCTCGAGACAAAGGCTTCGAGGTCCCCGAGGCTCCGCCTGGAGTGCGGGTCGCTTGTTGGGGGCGGGTTCATATTGCAAAGAACAGCCCATGGCTGGAAGGATTGGCCGCCTCGCACATCATTGAGCGCCTCAATAATCCTAAAGTCGTCAAAGAGGGGCTGACGCTTTCCCGCCGGGGAGTGAACCAGGTGATGAACGATCTTAAAGTTCCTTTTGACAAGTTAAGTCCCAGCGCACGGGTGCATCTGGACGCGGACGAAGAGCACAGCGCTCTTACGTGGAGCGTATTCGAGCGGCACGTCAAGGGCGAGGAGGCATTCAGTCAGTCGATCCAGGGCGCAAAGAGGTCGTTGGATTGTTTTAGGGTTTATGCCGACGCGGTGGGGAATCTGATGGCCAGTGTTTCGTGACAATCGCTACCGTGATCGAAGAAATCGTTCAACGAACGTCACGGTCTTAGTGAAGCAGCAGTTGAACGACGGCGAAGGCCAGCGGATTCCCGAGCAAGCGACAGAGACGCGATTGTCTGTAGCTCCCTTCCTCCACGGCGGCTTACGTATCACGTTTCCGGAATTCCGGAAACGTGAATACAATCGGCTTGACGTGTCGCGTGCCGTGGATTCCCGCTAGCGCGGGATCGCCGGCTTGTCGGAATAGCCGTAGCCGCGGAGATCGATATTGATGACTTTGAAGAACGCGGAGAAGTGCGCCGCCTGATGGATGAACATGCGCCGGTCGAACGGGTTGGCATGAACCATGATCAGCGGGTAACCCTCGCCTGAGGTCTCGTAATAAATCTTGACCCCGTTTCTCGCGCAGTAAGGCATGGTTTCCTCCCGGAGTAGCGGCACAGACGGCTCACTGAATCGCGGCGGCTTTCAGGTATCTCAAGTCGACGAAGCGCTCCGCCGCCGGGACCGGCGTCGGGATCACACCCGCCTCGCCCATCAGAGCCAGCACGCGATTAAATGCCGCGAGATCCAGTTCGCCCTTCTTCGGCAAGACGTTTTTGCCGGGCTCGAGATAAGGCGCGAAAATCTCGCGCGCGACATCGTCGGAAATTTTAAGATATTCCTTGATGATGTTCGTGACCTCGTCGCGATTCTTGGGGTCGTTGATGAACATGTAGGAAGCGGCGAACGCGCGCGTGAACCGGACCAGAGCGTCCTGGTTCTTCTCTCCCCAGGCGCGGCGCGTCATGTCGACGTTGAAAATCAGATCCGTGCCCGCCTCATAGGTGAAGCTGAGTCTGGGAAAGCCCTGCTTGACCGCGCCCAGGTCTTCCGGCTGGCCCATCGGCACCGCGGCGCATTCTCCCGCTTTGAGACAGTCGAAGCGGGCGGCGGTGCCGACGACGGCCTTGGCGCGAAAATCCGCCGCCTTGATGCCTTTGGCGGCAAGCAGCCTCAACGTCGACAACGTGATCGTATCGCCCGTCGTCGACAGACCCAGCACCTTCTCTTTCAAATCGGCAAAGCTCTTGATCTCGGGTCTCACGATCAGGCTGTAGACGGGATTGGTCGTTTGGGCGAGGATCGCCACCGCGTCGGAGCCCTTGAGCGCCGCCTGGATCAGGTAGGGCGTGGCGTTCCTGCCCGCGTCGATCTCGCCCTTGTCGAGCGCTGCGACGATCCTGTCCGTGCCGCCGGGAATCGGAACCACGACTAGATTGATCCCCTCACGGACGAAGAAACCCTTGCGCTCGGCAACGGTCAGCGGGAGCGACGACAGGCTGCCGGCCGAGGCAGCGTTTTGCCCGTAGCGCAAGGTGAACGGCTCCGCGGCGAGCGCCGCCTCGATCATGCCTGCGCAGAATAGCGCGGCGAGGGAGAGAATGCGCCGAATCATGATGGCCTTCGTCATAGACTGCCTCCCCTGGCACGTCTCAATTTTTATATCTTCGACTCCACGCCGGCTTATGTATCACGTTTCCGGAATTCCGGAAACGTGAGATATAACGCATCCGTAATCTCAACCGACTTCGCGACAGCGTAGTTGACTCAACACCCGCCCGTGCAGTAGGGGTATGGTTAACCCTAAAAGGAACTCTGTCATGACGAATCATGCTGTCTCAAATCGAAGTCACCGCGCGTCTCACCGCATCGTCGCAATCGCCGCGTTAATTCTTGCGTTAGGAACTTTGCCGCGGACGGTTTTTGCCCAGGCGGCCACCGGCGGCTCTGCCGTCAAGATCGGGATCGTCGGCTCCGGCAATTTGGGCGGCGCGGTGGGAGCGCTGTGGGTGAAGAGCGGCCATCCGGTGCTGTTCTCTTCCCGGCATCCCGAAGAACTCAAAAAACTCGTCGACGGTCTCGGACCGTTGGCGCGCGCCGGCACGGTGCGCGAAGCGCTCGCGTTCGTCGACGTCGTTTTCGTCGCGGTGCCCTACGCCGCCTACCCGCAGCTCGGCAAGGATTACGCGCGGGAGTTTGCCGGCAAGATTGTCATCGACGCCGGCAACGCGGTGCTCGCGCGCGATGGCGAGATCGCCAAAGAAGCGCGCGAGAACGGCATCGGCATCACGTCGGCGAAATATCTCGCCGGGGCGCGCATCGTTCGCGCGTTCAACACGATGAACTTTCGCCGGCTCGCGAGCAACGCCAACCGACCCGAAGGCCGCATCGCCATCCCCATGGCCGGCGATGACAAGGAGGCGCTAGCGGTGGCGTCGGCCCTGGTGCGGGACGCGGGCTTCGATCCAGTGATTATCGGCCCGCTCGAACGCGCGAAGGACTTTGCGCAAGGCGCGCCTCTATACGGACAAGAGATCACGGCCCAGGAGATGCAACAGCGCGCCAAGTCGCTTCGGTGAGGCCGCGGCGTTTGCCTAGGATCGTCCGGCCAAACGCTGCAACGTTTCTTTGTTGACTTCGATACCGTGTCCCGCGGTCATGGGCGGGAGCGCCTTGCCGCGAGTCACGGCGATCGGACTGAAGATATCCTGCTCGCCGAGGCGCAAAAAGCCGGTCATCTCGCCGCCCATTTGCGCGTTTCCGAGCGCGCTGTGAAGCTGCATCTCGGCGGCGGAAAGAATCGTCGTGCAGGCGCTTCCCTGGCCGACGACGACCGGAAGTCCCTTCGCTCCGACGACCGAGGCGACTTCCAGCGCTCTCTGAAATCCCCCGATGTGCGTGAGTTTGATCTTCAAGAGGTCAGCCGCTCCCGCTTCGACGACCGCAAGAGCGTCCTCCGGAGAGCCGACGCTTTCCTGGGCCGCGAGGGGGATGCCGACGGCGCGGCGCAGCTCGGCAAGGCTTCGGAGATCTCCCCGCGCCAACGGCTGCTCGGCATCGGCGATATGAAATCGGACGAGCTCATGCAAAACAAAGCGCGCGGCGGCGAATGAATACGCGGCGTTGCCGTCGACCCGGATCGAAGCGTCATCGCCCACGGCCGCGCGGACGGCGCGGACCCGTTCGATGTCTTTTTGATGGTCTTGCTGGCCGATTTTTATCTTGAAGGTTTGAAAGCCTTCCAGCTTGAGTTGACGCGCGCGTGCGCCGATAGATTCCGGCCCGAGATCCAGTCCCAATCCGCCCACCAGATCGATCTCCCGCCGGTACGGCCCGCCGAAGAAGAAGCAGAGCGGAATCCGATAAAATTTGCCCAGAGCGTCGAAGAGGGCGGTCTCGATCGCCGCTTTTGTGAGCGGATGACCGGTGCGAACGCGATGAAGCTCGAGAAGCAAAACCCCGGTCTCCTCGAGGTCCATACCGATGAGCGCCGGCGCCAAATATTTTTGCGCCATGATCTCCATTGTTTCCAGGGTCTCGTAGGTATTGCCCGGCCGCCCTTGAGTCGCTTCGCCCCAACCTTCGATGCCGCTCTCCGTTTCCACTCGAACGATCAACGAGCGGCAATCCTCGAGGAATCCCGCGGCGCCGCCGTAGATCTCCCTGACCGGCAGGACCAACGGGTAGGTATCGATGGCGACGATCTTCATCGTGGGCTGCGCAGGAGAGCGCCTATAGAGGAGACATCCTCGATCTTTTCTAAATTGTCTATCGCCTCCACCAAACGCTCCAACTGCCGCTCCGGCAAAATGGCGCGGGTCAGCTTGTGCGCCTTGTCTTCGACTTCCGCCCGGCTCATCGGATTTCGCGGCGTCCCTTTGAAGTGGACGACCAGCGCCGCATGCCGCTTGCCGCCGGCGAGAACTACGGTCACCCGCGCGGCGCGGTCCCAGCCTTTCCGTTCGATCTCAGGGTCGACTTTGAGTCGAACCTTGCGCATTGTTCCGAGAATATTTTTATCCTTGAGCTTATTGTCATTAAAAGACCCGGGATCGGTCGGATCGTCATACAGACTCAGCGCGACGCAAAAGGGTATGCTGTACTGCGCCATCATCAAATCTTTCGGTCGATAGATGGCGTGGTGGGTCACCAACTTTTCGATGCCGCCGACCACGATTTCGTGAACGTCTTCCGGATTGAAATCGATCTCGCCGCGGAGTTTCTGCAGCGCTTCGATGGGCGCGTGCGCGTTGATGTGGCAAGCGCAGCGCTTGATGCAAATGTTGAGGCTTTCGAATTTCCGCCCCAGGCGATAAGTGAGGTAGGAAAGCCTGGGGGAATCGGAAAACGTCCGGCAAAAACCAAACTTTCCTTCGAGAATGCTTTCCGGCCCGGCGAAGCCTCGACCGGCGAGCAGGGCGGCGGTCACGCCTCCCTCCGCCGCTTTGCCGAGGTGGAGCCGCTTGATCATGGCTCCTTCCCGGCAACGGGAAAATTCGATCAGCCCGCCGGAGTACGAGCCGGCGATGCCGAGAGCGTTGACCATCTCTCTCGCGTTCAGGCCCAGGAGCCGGCCGGCCGCCACCGCGGCGCCGAAAGTGCCGGTCAATGCGGGCGCGTGAAAGCCTCTTTTTTCGAGCGAGTTCCCCGCCGCGACGCCGATGCGCGACATGACCTCGCAGGCGGCGACGAATGCGGTGAGCAACGATTTGCCGTCGGCTTTCTTTTCTTCCGCCATCGCAAAGGCGGGAAGAAAAGCGGTCGCCCCCGGATGAACGCCCGCGCCCGGCTGGCGCACGTTATCGAGCTCAAAGGCGTGCGCCATCGCGCCGTTGGCAAGCGTCGCCGGCGCCGGCTGCGCCGTCCAGTTCTCTCCCAAAACCGTAGAGCGGCCGGGAAGGCCGGAGTCGCGAACAAATTCGCTGACGGTCCGGCTCCACGGCTTCGTCGAACCGTACAAGGAGACAGCCAGCGTATCTAAAATACACTCCTTCGCCCGGCCGATCACCGCCGCGGGAATCCGCCGGTAATTTAATTCGACGGCAAAGCGCGCGAGACGCTGCGTGGCTCCAATCGTCATCGGTAGCACCCCGTCCGGACCATTCGCCGCATTCCCTTGGCGGCCTTTGCGGCTTTGCGCGAGAATGCCTTTCCTGAGGGACTCTTCCTTCGCGTGCTTCGTGTCAGCCAGATCCGCCTGAGGCGGATCTATTTTTGGCCGATCCTTCGTGGTAAAAATGCTTATCACCACGAAGTTTAAGTCATCGCGCCAAGACGTCAAGCACGCAAAGAAATTCAGAAATCCCCCTTTCATCCCCCTTTGACAAAGGGGGAAAGAGGGGGATTTGAGGAGCCTTGGCGGACTTTGCGTCTTTGCGCGAGATGCCTTCTCCCTTCGTCTCTTCCTTCGTGTCCTTCGTATGCAGCCTATACGGTTGCTTGTCTAGCCGGTGAAAGTCCGGTCGCGGGAATTGGTTGTTTGCCCGCGTAGTGATACTCGACACCCCCCTAAGGGGTGACCCAGGAGGTGAAAGCTCGAATGTAAA
>DASXUF010000174.1 GCA_036504975.1 Candidatus Binatia bacterium
TCTTCGCGAAATGCTTCCTCGCGCGTCTTGGAAAACGCGGGAATAAGCACGGTACACATCGCTAAAACGGCCAAGACTAGTAATGTCACGCTGATGGGACGCTGCACGAAGACCCACGGGTTGCCGCGCGAGAGTAACATCGCACGGCGCAGATACTCTTCCATCAACGGGCCGAGAATAAAGGCGAGCAGCATCGGCGCCGGCTCGCAACCGAGCTTGGAAAAGAGGTAGCCGAGAGCTCCGAACAGGGCCATGAGGTAAATGTCGAATTCCGTATTTTTGAGGCTGAAGACGCCGATAGCGCAGAAAACGAGAATCCCCGGATACAACAATTGGTAGGGTATCATGATCATCCGTACCCACATCCCGATCAGCGGGTAATTGAGAATTACCAGCATCAGATTTCCGATCCACATCGACACGATCATGCCCCAAAAAAGGGCCGGCTGTTCGTTGATGACCGACGGCCCGGGCTGAATCCCATGGATGATCATCGCGCCAACCATCAGCGCGCTGACCGGATTCGATGGAATCCCCAAGGTGAGCAACGGAATAAAGGATGTTTGCGCGCCGGCGTTGTTAGCTGCCTCCGGTGCGGCAACGCCCTCGATGGCCCCCTTGCCGAACTCCGCGCGGTTTTTCGAGACCTTCTTTTCGATGGAATAGGCGGCGAAGGAGCCCAGGATCGACCCACTGCCGGGAAGAACGCCCAATGCCGAGCCGATGGCGGTGCCGCGAAGAATCGGCGCGATCATGCGCTTGAAGTCTTCCTTGGTCGGCCAAAGTCCGGTGATCTTCGGGATCATCACCGATCGCTCTTCTTCGTTTTCCAAGTTGCGTATGATCTCGCCCAAGCCGAACATACCCATCGCGACCGTCACGAACCCGATGCCGTCGGCGAGTTGATAGATTCCAAAAGTAAAGCGTTGCATCCCGGAATTAACATCCGTGCCGATCAGTCCCAGGAGCAGTCCGAGCACGACCATGCCGATGGCATGGAGCAGCGAACCTTGAGCGAGCACCACGGAGGCCACCAGGCCAAGGACCATCAAGGAGAAAAACTCTGCCGGTCCGAACTTGAGCGCCGCGGCGGCAAGCGGGGGGCCGAAGCCGGCGATCAGGAACGTCGCGACGGTACCGGCAAAAAAGGAGCCGATGGCCGAGGTGGCCAGGGCCGCTCCCGCCCTTCCCTGCTTGGTCATCTGATAGCCGTCGAGCGTCGTAACGACGGACGCCGCTTCCCCTGGGACATTGATCAGAATGGATGTAGTAGAACCCCCATACTGGGAGCCGTAATAGATTCCAGCAAGCATGATGAGAGCGGTGACCGGTGGCAACACGAACGTGACAGGCAGCAGCATGGCGATCGTGGCGGTGGGCCCAAGGCCGGGCAAGACGCCGATTGCGGTGCCGAGGAAAACGCCGACGAAACAGTAGAACAAGTTGGCGAGAGTAGCGGCCGTTTGTAGCCCTAACCAAAGATGACTAAGCAGTTCCATGGCGCTATGCTCCGTTTACGGTCAACCGCCGAACCATGGACCGATAACCGGCAGCGGAATGCCCAAGCCTTTGAGAAACACCAGAACGCAAAAGATTGTAAGGCCCGCCGCCATGATGAGTGTCGGGCGCCAACGAAATCGCGTGCTCGCGTAGGCGCTGATGATGACCAGCAACGGTAAAGCGACCGCCAATCCCGCGCCTCGAACGATGAGACCGAAGACGAGCGTCGAAGCGACGACGAGCAAGAGTCCGTTGACCGCAAGGCCGCCGATAGGAGTGCCCGGTTTGATGAACGAGCGGGCGAGAGAGATAATCCCGATCAGTATCAAAAGGGAACCGAGAACGGAGGGGAAGTAGGCCGGCCCCATCTTGAGGGCCGTGCCCATGCGGTAGTCCCGGGCGATTATAACGGCGGTCAATCCGAACGCGACGTAGATGATCCCGGTCCAGAAGTCCCTGGGGTTGCGTGAAGGAGAAATCACGAGCGCCGCCGGCTGGAGTAATGGAGTATTGGGGTAGTGGAGTTTTGGAGTACGGGGAAGTTCATAATCACTACTCCATCACTCCAGTACTCCACGACTCCAATTTTTTAGTCGGCGTAGACTCCCGCCTTCTTGATGATCGGCCCCCACTTTTCGATCTCAGCCTTGAGAAAGGACCTGTGCGCCTCCGGCGTGGCGCGATTATCAGCCACCGACTCGGCGCCCAGTTCGGCAAAGCGCTGCTTCACCGTCGGATCCTTTATCGCGGCTTGCAGCGCCTTGGTGAGAGTAGCGACGACCGGCTGCGGCGTGCCCTTCGGCGCGTAGAGGCCGTGCCAGACCACAACCTCGAAGTTGGTCAGGCCGGCTTCGTGCGCCGTCGGCACATCCGGCAGCGACGCTACGCGCGTCTTCGTCGTGACGCCATAGACCTTGATTTTGCCGCCTTTGATCTGGCTCGTCGTATTGGTCGTCTGATCGCACATGAAGTCCACCTGCCCGCCCAGTAGGTCGTTCATGGCCGGAGCTGTCCCTTGATAAGGGACGGTGGTGACGTCGGTCTGGATCGCAGTCATGAAGAGCATACCGCACAGGTGCGAGGCGGCGCCGAGGCCGGCGTTGGCGTAAGTAACCTTATCCTTGTTGGCCTTGACGTACGAGATCAGCTCCTTGAGATCCTTCGCTGGAAAGTCCTTCTTTGCCACGATAGTCATCGGCGTGTCGTTGATCAGGCCGATATGCTCGAAATCGGTGAGCGGATTGTAGGGCAACTTACGATAAAGGGCCGGGGCGGTGGACATGCCGATATGGTGTATAAGAATCGTGTAACCGTCGGGCGGCGACTTAGCGACCTTGTTGGGCGCGATCGTGCCGCCGGCGCCGCCCACGTTCTCCACGATGATCGTCTGCTTGAGCGCTTCGCCCATCGCCCGGGCGACTAGGCGGCCGACCGTGTCCGTGGGTCCGCCGGCGGTGAAAGGCACGATCAAAGTGATCACTTTGGTGGGATACTGCTGCGCGTGGAGCTGCGCCGCGCTGAAAGTGATGATGCAAACCGCGATTCGCACAATGAGCTTAATCATGATTTACCTCCATCGGAGACCGGGTACGATAGAATACTGACATGAGGATCAAGCTTGTCAATCGTATCGGCCAAGCCGCGCCGGGCTAAGCCGCCTGCACCTTTGGCTGGGAAAGTACGCTCCCGGCCCGCTTTTTCTGCCACAGATAGACGGCCGCAAAGATAGCGACGGCGGCAATAGCCGTCGGCCAGGTGGGAAAGAACGCCATGAAAGCCGCCGCCGTGAGAAGCAGCCACTCGACAAAAGTCATCTTCACGTAGAAATATGCCGTGCTGACGATCGAAAAGAGCACGATGCCGAGCGTCGCGGACGCAATCGCGGCGACGTTTTGCGCGGGCGTGCCGGTTAGAAGAATGTGGGTGTAGGCGAACAGCAACGGCATAACGTAAATAACTTTGGCAAACCGAAAGCAGCTCCAGCCCGTCTTCATCGGGTCGGCTTGAGCGATCGCCGCGGCGGCGAACGGGCCCATTGCGACCGGCGGCGTGATGTTCGAATCCAGCGCGAGCCAGAAGATGATGAGATGAGACGAGATCACCGGCACGCCTAATTTCAGCAGCGCCGGCACCGCCACGACGGCGACGATTAAGTACGTCGCCGTGATCGGCAGCGGCAAGCCCAGCACGAACGTCGCGCAAGCGATGAGGCCGATGGTCAGAAGGACACTGTTGCCCGCGAGATCGACCAGAACATACGGAAAACGGATGACGATGCCGGTGAGCGACAAAACCCCGATGAGGACTCCGACGGCGCCGACGAGCGCCGCGACAAAAAGGCATTGCTTCCCCGCCTCCACCAATGCCAGCCAGATTTGAGCCGGCCCCATGCGCGTCTCTTTGCGAATCCAACTGACTACGATTGTGGAGATGATGCCGTAGAGCACCGCCATCTGCGGCGAGTAGCCCGAGACCATGACGGCGATCAAGACGGCTATCGGCAATAGCAGGTACCAGCCGCGGCGCCAAACGTCGCGCGAGCGCGGCAGGTCCTCCGGCGGCAAGCCCCTGAGACCGAGTTTTTTCGATTCGAAGTAGATCATGACGCCGACCGAGACGAAAAAAAGTATTCCCGGAATCGCCGCGACCTTGATGATCTCGACATAGGGAATTCCCGTCATCTCCGACATCACGAAGGCGCCCGCGCCCATGACCGGCGGCATGATCGCCGCGCCGGTCGACGCCGCGGCTTCGACCGCGCCCGCGATGTGGCCCGGAAAGCCGGCTTTTTTCATGAGCGGTATGGTGATGGGTCCCTTAGTGACCGTCTCGGCTATGGGACTGCCGCTGATCGTGCCCATGAGGCAGCTCGATACGACCGAGGCCTGCGCCGGGCCGCCGGCGATGCGTCCGAGGGCGGCGAGTGAAATATCGACGAAGAATTTCGCCACGCCGGCGCGCTCGAGAAACGCGCCGAAGGCGACGAACGGAATGATGAACTCGGCGAGCACTTCTGCCATGATGCCGAAAACTCCGTCCGACGTAAGGTAGACATATTCAATGATGCGGCGGACGGAGTAGCCCTTGTGGCCGACGATGTAGGGAAGGTAGTTGCCGAACAGAGCGTAAAGGATCGGGATAATCGCGCAGAGCGCCATGTCCATTCCCAGCACCCGGCGCGCCGCCTCGATCGCCACGACGATGACGACGACGCCCATCCAGACGTCGACCGGCGTATAGTCGCCCGCGCGGTAGGCCATCGCTTCATAGTTGATGATCCAGTAGATGACGCCGGCGGCGGCGCCCGCGGCGAGCAGGAGATCGAGCCAGGAGGGCCGATCCTCCCGGTCGCCCTTCCAGGCCTTGTATAGAAGCAGCGGGACGACGAGGCTGTAGAGGACGGCGATGCCGCGGAAGTATTGCAGCGATACGACGCCGATGGTTGCGGCCCAAATATAATAGGCCGCCAAGCCGCCCATCGTGGTCCGGACGGCCAGGTTCCAGTGGCGCGAAAGGGAGCGAGTCTGAGTTGCTTCAGCCACCGGCTTCGACCGTCAAGCTACTTCGAGCGGATCGCTTCCGGAATCTGGATGCCGGCGGCTTTCCAGTGCTCCTCGGCGCCTTTGTGCAGCGGGAACGTCACACCCTGTAGCGCCTTTGGCGGCGTCATGTCCTTCGAGCCGGCATGGACGTTGATCATGTGCGCGTTTCCTTCCTTGCCGTATGCAGCCGCCGCCATTTTTTGAATCAAGGCGGGCGACACGTCCTTATTGGCGTACCAGATCACGGGGACGCCCACGGTCGAAGTCTCTTCGGTAATTCCTTTGTACGAGTTGGCCGGGAAAACGTAGCGCGCGAAGTAAGGATACTGTTTGAAGAAGTCGGTCTTCATTGCGGGCGTGTAGATATCGATGGCGCGCACCGGCTTCTTGGTTGCCGCTTCCATCGTCACGCGGTCCGGCTCGGGACCGGTCCAGAAAAAAGCGTCCGCTTTGCCGTCGGCCATCGCCTCGCCGGCTTGCGCGCCCAGAAGCGGAATGCGGGTGATCTTGTCCCAAACTCCCAAAGTGCGAAAAACGCGCTCGGCGTTGGCGTAGGTTCCCGACCCGGGCGATCCTATGGCGACGCGCTTGCCGGCGAGGTCGGTCACCGTTTTAATCCCGCTGTCCGCGTAGGTGATTAAATGGGCGACGCCGAAAACAACGAGCCCGATCGCCCGAAAATTGGTCAAAGGCTTGTCCTTGAATTGTTCCAGACCGTGGTAAGCCTCATGCACGTCCGAAGCGAAAGAAAGGCCCATCTCGGCGTCTCCGCCGTTGACGCGCCGGGTATTCTCCACCGATCCTCCGGTCGCGGTCACCGACACGTCCAGCCCTGGGACGCTCTTCGAAAGATAAGTCCCGATGCCGGTGGCGAAGATGCCGAACACTCCCGACGGCGGACCTCCGGCCATCGTGATGCGCTCCACCTTTTGGGCGTAGGCGGGTGCTACCACAAAAGAGATCAATGCAGTTGCGAGAAAAAAGACGACGCGTTTCATAGAGACTCCTTTCTACAGCTTGGGTCGGACTACCGTATATTCTAAAACTCGGGCTTTTCCAACAGTCTTTTTACCTCGGAAAGAAACCGGGCGGCGATGGCGCCGTCGACGATGCGGTGGTCGGCGGAGAGCGTCATTGTCATCATCGAGCGGGCTACGATCTTATCTCCTTGCGGCACCGCGCGCGGAGCGACGCGGCCGACGGCGAGAATTGCGCATTGCGGCGGGTTGATGATCGCGATGAAGCTATCGACGCCAAGCATGCCGAGGTTGGAGACGGTGAAGGTGCCGCCCTCGTAGTCGAGCGGAAAGAGTTTTTTCTTCTGCGCCTTCTCGGCCAACTCCCTGCTCTGCTTCGCCATTTCCGTGAGTGAGAGACGATCAGCACTGCGGATGACGGGAACCACGAGCCCTTCTTCCAAGGCCACTGCCACGCCGATGTTGACGTCGGCAAATATCTGGATGCCCTTCTCAGTGTAAGCGGAGTTGAGCGACGGAAAATCTCTTAGCGTGCGGGCTGCGGCCGAAAGAATGAAATCGTTGATCGACGGGACGACCTTCTCTCCTCGTTTTTTCAACTCGCTCCTTCTCTGTTCCACAGCCGTCATGTCCACGTCTATGCCGAGGTAAAAATGCGGCGCGCTCTGCTTGCTCTTGCTCATCCGTTCGCCGACGATCCGGCGCATCGCCGTCGGTTGAATGGTTTCTTTTACGCGCGGAGGTCCGGCTGGAGCGGACGTTTTCGCCCGCGCTCCACCGGCGCGGAGCACGTCTTCGGCAACGACGCTGCCGTCGGGCCCGCTTCCCTTTAACGATGCGAGATTGATATTTTTTTCTTTGGCGATTCGTTTGGCTGCAGGCGATGCAGGAACCTTGCCGCCACCTTCGGCGGGTTTTGCTGACGGTGTTGATCTCGACTTCGCAGGACGTCCCTCACCCCTTCCCTCTCCCTCAGGGGGAGGGCGAGGGAGAGGGTGCTCATGAAGTGCGGGTATCGCCTGTCGCTTTGTGGACCCAGTCTCGCCAGGAGAGAGAATCACAGCGATCTTTTGCCCGACGGGGATTTCGTCTCCGGGGTGTGCGGTGACGTTGGCGAGTATTCCGGACGCCGGCGCTTCGATCTCGACGGCGGCCTTGTCGGTCTCGACCTCCATCAGCGGCTCGCCCTTCTCGACCGAGTCGCCCTCGGCCTTGAGCCAGTTGACTAGAGTTCCCTTTTCCTGCGCCATGCCCAGCGCAGGCATGATGACTTCGATGGCCATATTAAACCACGTTGCTCGTGTTCGTGCTCGTGTTCGTCAGCGGTTGACTGTCTCCAGCGCTAACGCGTCGTTCAAGTTCGGCTGTACCTCCTGCCTAATGTTTCCCCTCAATCGAAAATCGGCAATCGAAAATCTAAATTACTTGATCACCTTGTCCGCCCGGTACAGCATTGACTGCGGAATCGTTAGGCCGATCTGCTTCGCCGTTTTCAGATTGATCATAAATTCGAACTTGGTCGGCTGCTCCACCGGGAGGTCCGCTGGTTTGCGCCCTTTCAGAATCTTGTCTACGTAAGTGGCCGCGCGCCGATACATATCGGTAACGCTCGCGCCGTAATACATGAGGCCACCACCGTCCATAAATTCTGCCCTTTCGTATATCGCCGGGAGCCGGTTCTTTGCCGCGAGGTCTGCAATTTGTGTTCGGTGAGAATTGAGCACGGGGCCTCCAAACACGAGGACTGCCTCAGCACGCCCCTTGCCTGTGGCTCGGAACGCGGTCTCGATATCCTTGGAACTTAGTACGTCTAGGTATTGAAGCCGCACCCCGAACGTCCCTGCGGCGCGCTCCGTCTCTTTTAAAGCTTGTGCGTTGCCCGGCCGGGTCGAAGTCCCGAGGACGGCCACGCGGGAGAGCTTGGAAACGATCTCCTTGAGAAGCTCCAGTCGTTTTCCGCTTAGCTCCGGGGCAAGGTTTGACAATCCAGTAATGTTTCCGCCCGGATGCGCCAGGCTAGCAACAAACCCATTCCCAACAGGATCGGTATCGTTCGTCATGACAATGGGAATCGTAACAGTTGCTTCCTTGGCAGAACGGGTTCCTGGCGGACCAGCCGTGACGATGACGTCTACCTTGAGACGCACTAGCTCCGCGGCAACCTCACCCTCTGGTTTTCCCTCTGCATATCGCCACTCGATGACAATGTTTTTCCCCTCCACATACCCAAGCTCGCGCAAACCCTGCCGGAATGCCTCTACGCGGTCCGAGATAGTGGAAGGGGAGACAGTAGCTAGGAATCCTATCCGTGGGACTTTGTTCGGCTGCTGCGCTTGGGCGGGAGGGGCAAAAGCCAAAAACAAGACCCCCAGGAACACAGAGAGAGTCTTTCTTCTCATTGGGTTTCTCCGCTCATTATCCTTCCTCGCCCCCCTGGGGGAGAGGATAATAGAGGTGAGGGGGCCGCTTGCAAGCGTAACGGCCCTCACCCTAACCCTCTCCCAAAGGGCGAGGGAAACAGGGATCTCCAATCCAAAATCGGCAATCTAAAATGAAGTGCCTCACGCCTTCTTTACTCTCTCCAACGCTCCCGGATTATTCAGATTCGACTGTGTCTCGCGGGTTTCGGGCAGCGGGCCGCCGGCGGTGAAGTAATGCGTGCCTGCGACGAGGAGTTTTTCGGACGGGAAGCGGGTGATGACCTCGCAGCCGGTTTTATTCACAACGACTTCCTCCTCCAGTCGCGCCGCCGACCAGCCGTCAGAGGCGGGCCAGTAGGTTTCCAGGGCAAAGACCATCCCTTCTTCGATCACTTCGGGATGATCGAGCGAGACGAGGCGGCTGAAGATCGGTTTCTCCCAAATCGACAATCCCACCCCATGACCGTACTGCAATGCAAAAGCGGCTTCTTCGTTGGCGAAACCGAACTCTTCCGCCTTGGGCCAGAGCTTCACCACGTCCGCCGTCGTGATACCCGGCTTCACGATGCTGATAGCAGCATCCATGTAGTCGCGGCAGCGTTTGTAAGCATCCGCCATCGCAGGCGACGCGCTGCCGACGGCGAACGTTCGGTAATAGCAGGTGCGATAGCCGTTGTAGCTATGGAGGATGTCGAAGAAGGCCGGATCTCCCGGACGCAGCACGCGGTCGGTGTAGACGTGCGGGTGCGGGCTGCAGCGCTCGCCGGAAATCGCGTTCACGCCCTCGACGTGCTCCGAGCCGAGATCGTAAAGCACCTTGCTGACGACGCCGACGCATTCGTTCTCCCGGACGCCGGGCCGCATGAAGCGGTAAAGCTCCTCGTAGGCGGCATCGACCATCATACAGGCGGTGTTGAGCAAGGTGATCTCATCCTGCGTTTTGATTTTGCGCACTTGATGCATCAACTGCTGCCCGTCCACGACTTTGATCCCCTGGGCTTGCAGTGCAAAGAGCACCGGCAGCTCGATCACGTCCACGCCGACCGGTTCGTTCTGCAGTTTCCGTTTTTCCAGCTCGACTTTGATTTTCTTCGCGACGTCGTCCGCGAGACCCGACCCCGGGTTGGTCGCGCCGCGCAAGGTCGAAATGCCGGCGCGCGAGCGCTCTCCCAGCCACGGGCAATAAATTTGGTGATGGCGCGCGGCCGAGCCAAAGTCCCAGATGATCGGCTCGTCGTCCTGCGGCAGGAGCGAGAAACGCACGAGCTTGTCCATTGCCCACGTTCCGATGTGTGTGGCGGTGATGTAGCGGATGTTGTTCATGTCGAAGCAGAGGAGCGATCCCAGCTCGGATTTTTTGAGCGCAGCTTTGATGCGGTTGAGCCGGTCCTGGCGGAGACGCTCTATGTTGACGCGTTCCTCCCAATCGACGCCCATCAAACCGAAGGTTTTCAACGCCATATCAAGACTCCATTTCTTATCCCTCTCCCTAACCCTCTCCCTGGAGGGAGAGGGAAGGGTGAGGGCCGCCGGTCAGTCATCCCTTTACCGTCGGCCACAAAGCGTTTTCGCCATCTCGACGACCGACTCCGGCGTCGGGACGGTCTGATCTTCGAGCACCGGAGAAAACGGCACGGGAACGTCCATCGCGCCCATGCGTTTCACCGGCGCGTCGAGATAGTAAAAGGCGCCGTCGGCGATCACCGACGCGATCTCTGCGGTGACGCCATAGCGCTCGTAACCTTCATCGACGACGATCGCGCGGGACGTCTTTTTCGCGGACGCGATGATCGTCTCTTTGTCTAAAGGCGCCGTCGTTCTCACGTCCACGACCTCGGCGCTGATGCCGGCCTGATCCAGAATCTCCGCCGCTTTGAGCGATACCTGCACCATGCTGCTGGTCGCGACGAGCGTGATGTCTTTTCCGGGTCGCTTGACGTCGGCGACGCCGAACGGGATCGTGTATTCGCCTTCCGGCACCGACCCCTTTTGCTGGTACATCATCTTGTCTTCGAAAAAGACGACCGGGTTATCGTCGCGGATCGCAGTTTTGAGGAGGCCCTTTGCGTCATACGGCGTCGAAGGCAGCGCGACTTTCAAGCCCGGAATGTGGCTGAACCAGGCATGCAGGCTCTGGCTGTGCTGCGCGGCCGAGCGGCGCGTCGCGCCCAAGGTCGTGCGCATGACCATCGGGACCTTGAGCTTGCCGCCGGACATATAGTGGATCTTCGCCGCCTGGTTCACCATCTGGTCCATTGTCAGCGTGACGAAATCGCCGAACATGATATCGACCACCGGCCGCATGCCGGTCATCGCCGCGCCGACGCACACGCCGGTGATCGCCGCTTCGGAGATCGGCGAATCGATGACGCGTTCTTTGCCGAATTCTTTGACCAGGCCGGAGAGGACTTTAAACGGCGTACCGGCCTCGGCGACATCTTCGCCGAGGATGAATACTTTCGGGTCGCGGCGCATCTCCTCCGCGAGGGCTTCGTTGATGGCTTGCCCAAACGTAATCTCCCGCGCTGATCCGCCGATAAGGGCCGCCTGCTTCGTTGTCACTTCAGTCTCATATCAAGTTGCCCTCTCCCTAGCCCTCTCCCGCAAGCGGGAGAGGGAAGGGTGAGGGTCATCATGCATACACATGCTGATCGACTTCATCCGGGTCCGGGTACGGAGCGTTCAAAGCGAACTGCACTCCGTCTTCAATCTCACGGCGAGTTTCGTTTTCGATCTTCTGTAAAAGTTTCGGGTCAGCGATCTTGAGGCGGAGTAATTTATCGGTGAGCAATTTTACCGGATCGCGCTTGCTCTTCCATTCCTCTTCTTCCTTTTTGGCCCGATAGTAGGCGCGGTCGATGTCGCCGACGTGATGGCCGTGGAAGCGGTAAGTGCTGCAGAGGACAAATGAAGGCCCGTCGCCTTGCCGCGCCCGCTCGACCAGGCGCTGCAGGGTTTTATGGACCAGCTCGACGTCCTGTCCGTCGATCGACTCCGTCGGAATGCCAAAAGCCCTCGCGCGCGCTTCGATCTCGCCTGCGGTGGTCTCGCTGTAATGTGTGTACTCGTTGTAAAGGTTGTTCTCACAGAGATAGATGACCGGCAGCTTCCAGAGCGCCGCCATGTTCATGCACTCGTAAAGCAGTCCTTGCCCGAGCGCGCCCTCGCCGAAAAAACAAACCGCGACCTGGTCGCTGCCGCGGAGCTTCGCCGACATCGCCGCGCCGGTGGCGATTCCGGTGCTGCCGGCGACGATCGCGTTGGCGCCCAGGTTACCTCTTTCCTGGTCGGCGATGTGCATCGAGCCGCCTTTGCCGCGGCAGTAGCCGTTCACTTTGCCGAGCAGCTCGGCGAACATCTTGTCCACCGCCGCGCCTTTCGCGAGGCAATGGCCGTGGCCCCGGTACGTGCTGGTGATATAATCGTCGGCGCGCAGCGCCTCGCAGACGCCCACTGCTACTGCTTCCTGCCCGATATAGAGATGCGCCAGCCCCGGCATCTTCGCGCTCATGTAAAGCTGATTGACCTGCTCTTCGAAGAGGCGGATCTTCAGCATCTGACGATAAAACCGGAGCCACTGCTCCCGCCCGATACTCGCCGGCGATTTGGTTTTGTTCTTTGCCATTTTTTAATCTTGAATTTTGAATGTTGAGTTTTGAATTAAGGTACTTCTGATCTTCAATTTAAAATTCAAAACTCAAAATTCAACATTATTTTTTGAGGCCTGCCATTTTCGCCAGCGCTTCGAACAGGACGGCGAAATCTTTGTCGGCGAATCCCATTGCCCGAGCCGTGGTGAGCATCTCGTTTGTGACCGCGGTCGTCGGCAGCGGGACATCGAGCCCGCGGCCCATATCCAGCGCGAGCAGAAGATCCTTTTGCATCATGTTGATGTCGAACCAGGCTTCGTCCGGCATCTTGAGCACAAAGGGCCCGCGATACTTTACCATCGGCGAAGCGATCACGCTGTTGAGCAAGACTTCAACGGCGGTCTCCCGCGCGATGCCGCTTTTCTCGGCCAGCAGGACACCTTCGCTGAAGGCCAGCATCTGCACGGCGAGGCTCAGGTTGGTCGCGATCTTCATTCCGACGGCCAGCCCGTTGCCGCCGACGTGAGTAACTTTTGGGCCAATCGCCTGGAGAATCGGGCGAGCGCGCTCGCAAACCGCGCGATCGCCGCCGACCATGATCGAAAGCTTGCCCTCTTCCAGCGTGCTCACGCTGCCGGATACCGGCGCGTCGAGCATCTCTGCGCCCTTGGCGGCGACTTGAGCCGCGATCTCGCGGCTCGCCGCGGGACTCACGGTGCTCATGTCGATGTGAATTTTTCCCGGCGCCAGTCCGGCGAGGATTCCGTCGGGTCCTGTGGCGACCGCTCGCAACGCTTCGGTGTTGGTCACCATGGAGAAGGTGATTTCGGCGCTTTGCGCTACGGCACGCGGCGTCTCGCCCCACTTCATCCCGGCGTCAAGCAGCCACTGCGCCTTGGATTTAGTTCGGTTGTAACCGATCACGCTATGGCCGGCATCGAGCAGCCGCTTGACCATGCGGCTGCCCATGACGCCGAGACCGACGAAGCCGAGATTCGCCATGAATTTTTTCTCTAAAGATTAAACGGGACTTCCTGAAGTTAGGTTGATGGGTAGTTTTTGTCAATAGTGCGGGGAAAGAGGCCGGCGTGGGGAATCTCGCTTCGGACCGAGGCAATATATTCGTGGTACGCTAGAGAACAATACGCTTAAACTTTGCCCTCGGGTGCCTCGCTCCTTCGCGAAATCCCCCGCGCCAGCCCAAGAAGAGGGATAAGTGAAACAAGCGTTCTTGACAATCATCGCACAGGAAGTGATAGATGACAGAGAGATTTCACCGGAGGACGCTACCGTGGATAAGAGAAAATATTACCGCGACGTTCGCGAGCACATCAAAGCGCTGGAGGAGCGCGGCAAGCTCGTTCGCATCAAGCGCGAGATCAACAAAGACACCGAGCTGATGCCGCTCGTGCGCTGGCAGTTTCGCGGCCTCGACGAGCAGCAGCGGAAAGCCTTTTTATTCGAAAACGTCGTCGATGTCAAAGGCAAGCGCTACACGATGCCGGTCTCCGTCGGCACGCTCGCCGCGTCGACCGAGGTTTACAGCATCGGCCTCATGTGCGAGCCGGAAGAGATCTTCGAGCGCTGGACGCAAGCTCAATTGAAGCCGATCCCGCCGGTCGTCGTGGAATCGGGTCCGGCGCAGGAAGTCGTGCATACGGGGAAAGACCTTCTGAACGGCTACGGGCTCGACATGATCCCGGTGCCGATCTCGACGCCGGGCTTCGACAACGCGCCGTATCTCAGCTCGGCGAACTGGGTGACGAAAGATCCCGACACCGGCATCTATAACATCGGCAACTACCGCGGGCAGATCAAAGCGCCCGACCGCACCGGCGGGCTCTTTCTCGGCCAGCACATGGGCACGCATTGGAAAAAATGCAAGGAAAAAGGAATTCCGCTGGAGGCCGCCATCGTGATCGGCGTGATTCCGGCCGTGGCTTACGCCGCGACGGCGAAGCTGCCGTACGATTTCGATGAGTACCGGCTCGCCGGCGGGCTCGCCGGCGAGCCGATCCCGCTGGTCAAATGCAGAACCGTCGATCTTCTAGTCCCCGCCACGGCGGAGATCGTCATCGAGGGCAAGATCGCGACCGACATGATCGAGCCGGAAGGGCCGTTCGGCGAATATCCCGGCTACATGGGTCATCGCGGCGTGGCGCCGTTCTTGGACGTGACCTGCATCACGCACCGCAAAGACGCGATCTACACGGCGCTGATGAGCCAGTTTCCCCCCAGCGAGTCGAGCAAGATCAAGCACACCGGCACGGAAAAAGTCATGTACAAATTTCTCCGCCACGACGCCGGCAACCCCTGCGTCTTGGATGTCGCCATTCACGATGAAGTCAGCGGCAGCGGCCAGGGTTATTGCGTGATCAAGATGAAAAAAACCAACTCGGGCGATGTGTGGCGCGCGCTCAATACCTCCGCCGGTTTCAGCGGCAGTTACGCGAAGATTTGCATCGCCGTCGATGAAGACATCGACATCCGCGATCCGGCGATGATCAACTGGGCGATCTCGTTTAACGTCAGGCCCGACCAGGACGTCATGATCCTCAAGGGAAAATCTCCCGGGCTCGATCCCTCCTGCTATCCTCCCGGTGTTCCAACGCACGTGGCCCGGCAGACCCCGACCAGCGCGCTCTTGATCGACGCGACGCGTCCCTGGCCTTACACGCCGGTGTCGTTGCCGCGAAAAGAGTTCATGGAAAATTCCAAAAAAATCTGGGAGGAGCTGGGACTGCCGGAACTCAAGCCGCGCATGCCGTGGTACGGCTACAGCCTCGGCGCCTGGACCAAAGAAGACGAGGAGGAGGCGGAGCTGGCGCTCAAGGGCGAGCATTTCGTCACCGGGGAAAAGGCGAAGGCGAAGCGGGTGAAGCCGTAATGGGAAACGCGCAGCCGACGGGCAGCCGACGGGGACAGGCAACTTTTTGGGGGACTGGCTGCTTTTTTGTATTGTAAAAAGCTGCCTGTCCCCTTGACGATCCGGAAAAGTAGCCCGTCCCCTAGGTTAGAACAGTCCCGGAAGCCAGCGCTTTGTAATCAACAGATAGCGACGGTAGGGCTCGCCCCAGAGTTCCAGGAGTCTGGCCTCGTCGTGTCGAACTCGGAGATGAAACCAGATCGCCGTCGCGACGGTTATGGCGGCGGCAAAGATAGATTGGAGAGTCAGCGCCAGACCGGCAAGGAAAATAATATGGCCGAGGTACATGGGATTCCGGGAGTAAGCGTACGGCCCGGATAAAAGCAAACGTTTCGGCGGCGTCTCGACGCCCGGCCCGCCGCCGCCGCGCTTTAAACGATAAAGGCCGCAAAGGCGATATTGGAGATAGCCCCACACCATCAGCAGCAAAAAGATCGGCTGAACCTTAAGGCGGCGATGGATCAACAATTCCCAAGCAACCGCGAGAAGTGGATAAAAGATAAAAGTTCGTAACGGCGTGCGGCGAAGTAGTTTTGCGAGCCCGTCCATTTTGTTTGCGGCGTTGAGAGAAATTTTGTTGCAGCATCTATAGCAAAGATGCCGCCGACCTGAAAGCGAAAGAAAGGAAGACGCCATGAGCGAGTTGATATGCAACGATCTGAGAAGCTTCATCGAAGCGAGCAAGCAGATCAGCGACTGGAAAGAAATCAAAGGGGCCGATTGGAACCTCGAGATCGGCGCGTTGATCGAAAGCGCGGCCGAAATGATTACGCCGCCGCCGATGCTCCTCTTCGACGAGATCAAAGGCTATCCGCGCGGCTTTCGCGTCGCGGGCCTGCTCTTCGCGTCTTATAGGCGCGTCGCCCTGGCGCTCGGCCTGCCGCACGACAGGAGCAAGCTCGAGTTGGTGCGCCTGGCGTCACGGAAGATAAAATCCTCGCAGCCCCTCCCGCCGGTCGAGGTCAAGAGCGGCCCGGTGATGGAGAACGTCATGCGTGGCAAAGACATCGATCTTCTCCGCTTTCCCGCGCTGCGCTCGCACGAGAACGACGGCGGCCGTTACATCGGCACCGGCGACACGCTCATCAACCGGGACCTCGAAAGCGATTTTGTAAACATGGGCACCTACCGCATGCAGCTTCATGACCGCGACCTGTTGGGTCTCTGGATGAGCCCGGGCCAGCACGGCCGGCTAATTTGCATGAAGTATTGGGAGAGAGGCGAGAGCTGTCCGGTCGTCGCGACCTTCGGCCCGGACCCGCTTTGCTTTCTGGCGGCGAACGCGAAGATTCCCTGGGGGCAATCGGAGCTCGATTACGTCGGTGGCCTCAGAGGCCGGCCGCTGGAAATTATCAGGGGTCCAGTCACCGGCCTGCCGATTCCAGCGCACGCGGAAATTGCCGTCGAAGGCGAAGTGCCGCCGCCGAAACTTGAGTCGCGAGACGAAGGACCGTTCGGCGAATGGCCGGGATATTACTCGGGAGGCACAATCGGGACGGGCGAGCGTCAACCGGTGATCAAGGTCAAAGCGGTCTATCATCGCAACGATCCGATCCTGCAAGACGAAGCGCCCTTGTGGCCCGGCGCGCCGCGGACCGACTTGAGTCTTCGCGCCGGTCTCTTGTGGGACCAACTGGAGAGCGCGGGAGTCCAGGACGTTACCGGCGTCTACAATTTCACGAACTATATCTACGTCGTCGCGATCAAACAGCGCTACGCAGGCCACGCCAAGCAGGCCGGCATGATCGCCGCCGCCGCTTCGGCTTCGGCGCGCCACGGGCGCTACGTCGTCGTGGTGGACGACGACATCGATCCGACCAATTTAAAGGAAGTCCTCTGGGCGATGATGACGCGCGTCGATCCGGCGACGAACATCGACATCGTGGACGGTTGTTGGAGCACGCCGCTCGATCCGCGCATGCCGCCCGACAAGCGCGCCGCGCGCGACCACACGAACAGCAAGGCGATCTTTTATGCCGTGAGGCCGTTCCCGTGGCGGGACAAATTTCCCAAAGTGAGCCGCGTGAGCCGCGAGCTCAGGGAAAAAGTGATTCGGGATTTTCAGAATATCCTGCCTTTTCCGAAGGGGTAGAGACCAAACGTCTTGTAGGGGCGGCCCCCAGTGGCCGCCCCTGGGCAGGCACAGGGGCCTGCCCCTACGTTCCTTTCATGTCCTTCGACTCCACTACCATCGCCGTCGGTGCCGCGCTTCTGCTCGCCGCTTTCGTCAAAGGAACGACCGGTTTCGGTTTTCCGCTGATCGCGACGCCGACGGTCGCTCTTCTCCTGGACATCCGCACCGCGATTACGATCCTCATCATTCCGAACATCCTCATGGACGTCGCACAGATCTTTCGCGGCAGTTTTCCGTCGGCGATCATCAAGCGTTTCGGTTGGCTTCTGTTCTTGACGGTTTTCGGCGTCTTTCTCGGCACCAAGGTTCTGGTCATGCTCCCCATCTGGGCGCTCAACCTCTCGCTCGGCGTCATGGTCCTCGCGTTCGTCGTTTCCAACTTCTTCCGCTTCGAGCCCGCCATCCCTCCACGGCTGGAACGGCTTTCCTCGCCGGCGATCGGCCTCGCCGTCGGCTTTTTGAACGGCATGACCAACGCAGCCGGTCCGGTGCTGGCGAGCTATCTCTATAGCCTCAAGCTCCCCAAGACAGAGTTCGTGAGGTCGATCTCGACGATTTTCATGATCACCAAGATCAGCCAGTTGGTCGCGGTCTCGACCTGGAATCTCTTCACCTACGAGACGCTGCGCCTGTCGGCAGGTGTGACGGTGTTCGTCCTGCTAGGTTTTTATTTTGGTTTAAAGGCGCAGGACCGGGTGAACCAGAAGACTTTCAACCGCGGGCTGCTCGCGATCCTGTTCGCGATCGGGGTGATGCTGGTCGTGCGCGGGCTATGCTAGGCAGCTCGAAGTCAGCCCCAAATCGCCCGCGCGGTGTCCACAACAAGTTTCAACTTAGCCTGTTGTTCAATGAATGAGAGGTTGTTCCCGACGATCGATGATGCAAAGCCGCACTGCGGGCTTAGGCCGAGCCGCTCGCGGGAAATGTAACGGTCCGCGTCCGATATTTTCCGCTCCAGGTCATTTAAGCTTTCCATTTGAGGTTTCTTGGTCGAGATCAGTCCCAGGACCACGAACTTTTCATCGGGGACGTCTCTTAGCGGTTCGAAGGAGCCCGAGCGCTCATCATCGTATTCCAGCAGCAGGCGCTCCGCTCTCATCTGGCGGAACAGTTTTCGGCTGACCGATTCATAGCCGCCTTCGGCGAGCCACCGGCCGCCCTGGTTTCCGCGTCAGACGTGAAACCCAAAGGTCACCTCCGGAAAACCGTCCATGACGGCGTTATCCAGCTCGATACCTTTGCCTAGCCATTGATCGACGCTCCATCCCTGGCCCTCGTAAAAGCGCCGTGTTTTGGGATCGAGCAGAAGACCATAGTGGGGCGCGTCGAGCTGGATATAGCGCGCGCCCAGACGGACCAATTCCGCAACTTCTTCACGGAGAATTTGCACGATGTCGGCGAGAAAGCTGTCGAGCGTCGGATAGACGGACTTTGAAAGTTCCGCGGACCAAAAATTGGCCCACAGGCCGGGGCTTGGCAGCGTGATCTTAGGGATGCGCGTCGTTTTGCTTTTGAGATAAA
>DASXUF010000175.1 GCA_036504975.1 Candidatus Binatia bacterium
CTTGGTAATCCAAACCAAGTGATACTTGAGATCGTATTTCGTATGACTGGTCGTCCGGTATATCTGCACACGGATGTTTTACCTCAAGGCTTCGCCTAAAGGCGAGGGATTTTCTCCCATTCCCAGAAGGAGACATTAAAAATTTCTTTTACGATCGGCCGTTGCCGCCGAAGAGCACGCGCCCCCACTTCTTCGCCGTGGCGTCGAGAACTTCCTTGCTCGACTCGGCCACCCTGGGAAACTCCTTCATCCATTCGAACGGACGGCAGGCGTCGATGATCGCCCTGGAGTTGAAGCCCTTCTTGCTCGGATGAATGATCGGATCGAGCGGGCCGCTCCAGCAGCGCCGGATGATCTCGATATCCTCGACCGGATCCGACCGGGTCGCCATCGCCCACATCACGTCGTCGTTGTTGCTCGGATCGATATCGTCGTCGACGACGATGACGTAGCGGCCGAGATAAGCGCCGGCGTGACACTGCGACGCGACCAGAGCCGCTTGCCGGGCATGGCCCGGATAGCGCTGCTTGATCGCCACGACCAGCACGAGCCGGCTGCCGCCGGAAACCGTGAGCCATACGCCCTTAACGTCCGGCACGCCGGCCTTTTCCATCTCGTCCCAGATCAAAGCGGAGCGGAGATACGAACGGTACCAGCCCAACTCCGCGGGCGGGCGGCCTGGAGGCGAGCCGAGGATAATCGGATTGTTGCGGTGATAAAGACGTTTGACCTTGACGATCGGCTCCGGCCTCTCGTCGCTGGCATAGTAACCGGTCCATTCGCCGAAGGGCCCTTCGGTCCGCGGCTGATCGAAAATAACGTCGCCTTCGATCGCTATTTCCGACGTCGCCGGAATCGGGAAGCCGGTATACTCGCCCTCGAAAACTTCGAACGGCTCGCCGCGCACGCCGCCGATGAAGTCGCATTCCTGAATGCCGTACGGCACCTCGATGCTGCCGGCCAGAAAAGTCAGCGGATCGTGGCCGAACGACATGGCGATCTTGCACGGCCGCCCCGTCCCGGAATATTTCTCCCGCTGGATGCGCCCGTGCTTTCCCGGCGAGATGTAAAAGCCGACCGTGTCCTTGTCGTGGATCATGACGCGATAAGTTCCGTAATTGACCCAGTTTTCATCGGGGTCCTTGGTGATGTCGATGCTGCCGGTGCCGATGTAGCGGCCGCCGTCGTGCTCGTGCCACATCGGCGTGGGAAATTTGAGAACATCGACGTCGCCGTCGCGATAGACGTTCTCCATCACGGGGACTTTCGAAACCACCTTGGCGGGAATCGGTTTGATCTGCTTGTAACGCTCGCGCCAGTTGCGCACGAAATCCATTTTGGTATCGCCGGGAGGAATATTGAGCGTCATCGCCAGGCGCTTGCGCGAGCTGAGCGAGTTCGACAACACGCGGTAACCTTTCGGATAGCCCTTGATGTCGTCGAACAACACCGCCGGGCCGTCTTCCTTATGATGCACGAGCTCGGTGACGGCGCCGATCTCGAGGTTCCAGTCGCATCCGGTAAGGGTCCTGACCTCGCCTTCGCCGGCAGCCTTGATCCAGTCTCTCAGATCACGATATTGCATGAGTTCCTCCCTGAGATTATCTAGAAAAAGCCTTATAAATCGATGACAACGACCTTACCGGAATTCTTTCGGACGGTCAAGGATAAGAAGCGCGCCTTCGCTCGCTGTTCGCGGCTTCTAGGCCTCTGCTATCGCCGTGAATATCCTTGAAAACAATTAAGGTACGTGTTACCCACCTACCGTGCGAGAGAAAGTCAAGACGCGCGCGGCACTCAAGGCGATTGCGGCAAAAGCGAAAGGAGAAGGAAAAAAAACCGTCTTTACCAACGGCTGCTTCGACCTTCTCCACCTCGGCCACCTTCACGTTTTAAGAGAAGCGAAGAAGCTCGGCGATATTTTGGTCGTCGCGCTGAACAGCGATCGCTCCGTGAAGAAGATCAAAGGTCCTGGCCGGCCGATTCTACCTGAAGGAGAGCGCGCGGAGTTGATTGCCGCGCTGGAGATGGTAGACTACGTTACCTTGTTCGACGAGCCGGATCCCCTGAACGTCATTCAAGAGCTTAAGCCCGACGTGCTGGCCAAAGGCGGCGATTGGTCCGCAGACAAGATCATCGGTCGGGAATTCGTCGAGAGCTACGGCGGAAAGGTAGCGCTCATCGGGTATCTTCAAGGCCACTCCACCACGGACATCATCGAAAGGATGCACAAGCAATAGCCATGGCAAGAATCTGCAGAATTTGCGGCAAGGGACACTCGATAGGACACAACGTCAGCCACGCCAACAACAAGACGAAGCGGATCTGGCGGCCCAATCTACAAAGGGTGAAGGCGCGCGTCGAGGGCCAGGTGCGAAGGATTCTCGTCTGCACGGATTGCATCCACTCCGGCCGCGTAGAAAAAGTAGCCTAACCACGCACTTCATCACCGCTCCATTTTAGATTTTGGATTTTAGACTTCGTCGTGAGCACGGTCGAAGAATTCCAGTACGGTAACTGACTGCCCGGGGGTTTCTCGAAGGGGCGATGCGTGGGACGAGGAGGCTCAATCGTACTGAAAAAGTTCTCTCAGTACTCTCGTGCCGCGTAGCACCGGACGTATCGCATCGGCCCGGAGAGAGACTCCCGGGCAGGCGGTTACCAGATGGGCGTTTCTCGGTGGTCTGTTCATCCTCTGGCCCTTACTGCCTTGTAGACCCCTTTAACCTTGGCGATGTTGGCGAGGACGCGCCTCAACTGTTTCGAATCCGTGATCATCACTTCGAAGCTATTCAGCGCCTTCTGATCCTCGAAAGTGCGCACCTGGGCGCGCACGATATTCACGTCGGCGCCGGTGATCGCGGCGCTGATCCCCGCCAATAATCCGGGCCGGTCGATGCAGCTCACGTCGATCTTGACCGGCCGCGCCGCCTGGCTGCCGACCTGCCACGCCACCTCGACCTTCCTGTGCGGGTCGCTCTCGAGCACGGTCGGGCAGCTCGAAACATGGACCGTCACGCCTCGGCCGCGAGTGATAAATCCGGTAATGTCTTCTCCCGGCAGCGGATGGCAGCAGCGGCCGAAGCGGACGAGCACGTCCCCCACTCCCTTGACGCGAACGCCGAGATCGCGCTTTTGCCTGGACACGATGCGGAAAATGCGCTCGAGCGCCCCCTCCGCCTGCTTTTTTCCGTCGTCCAGTTGTTCCGCCGGGACGAGCTTGAGCAACACCTGCCGCGGCGTGATCTTGCCGTACCCAACGCCCGCCAGCAATCCCTCCTCGTCTTTCATGCCCAATTCTTTCGCGAGCGCATCGATCTTGCCCTCGCGCCTGAGCGTGGCGTATTCGAGCTTATGCCGGCCTAGGTCGCTTTCGAGGATCTCGCGTCCCAGAGCGAAGCTTCTCTCGCGCTGTTGTTTCTTGAGCCAGTTGCGGATGTGACCTTTCGCCCGCGGCGTCTTGGCGAGCTTCAGCCAGTCGCGGCTCGGCGTCTGCTGATGCATCGTGATGATCTCGACCGTGTCGCCGCTGCGCAGCAAGTATCTCAGCGGCACGAGTTGGCCGTTGATGCGCGCGCCCGAGCAGTGGTGGCCGACCTCCGAATGGATTCGGTAGGCGAAATCGATCACCGTCGCGCCCTTGGGAAAATTGTGCAGGTCGCCCTTGGGCGTAAAAACATAAACCGCGTCGGAAAATAGATCTTCCTTGATGCTATGGAGAAATTCCTGGGGGTCCTGCAGGTTCTGCTGCCATTCGAGGAGCTGGCGCAGCCAGGCGAATCGCTGCATGTCGTTGAACTTCAAGTCCTCCGCCTCTTTCTTGTAGCGCCAGTGGGCCGCGATCCCCTCTTCGGCGACGCGGTGCATATCCTGCGTGCGGATCTGGATCTCCATGCGCTCGCCGTACGGTCCGATCACCGTCGTGTGCAGCGACTGGTACATGTTGGGCTTGGGCAGCGCGACGTAGTCTTTGAAGCGACCCGGCACCGGCTTCCACTGCGAGTGGATCACGCCGAGCGTCTCGTAACACTCGCGCGGCGTGTCGACGAGGATACGGAACGCGACGAGGTCGTAAATCTGATCGTAGAGCAGGTTCTGCGTCTCCATCTTCTGATAGATGCTGTAGAAGTGCTTGGGACGGCCGGTCACTTCCGCGTCGATGCCTTCTTTTTCGAGGATCTTGCCGATCAGCGCGATCACCTCGTTGATGTATTTTTCCCGCGCGACCTTCTTTTTGACGACGTTGCGCTTGAGCTGGTAATAAATCTCCGGGTGGAGATGCTTCAGCGCGAGGTCTTCCAGCTCGTCTTTCACCCACGCGATGCCGAGGCGATGGGCCAGCGGCGCATAGATATCGAGCGTCTCCTGCGCCGTGGCGAGCTGCTTTTCGACCGGCAGATGATCCAAGGTCCTCATGTTGTGCGTGCGGTCGGCGAGCTTGATCAAGATCACGCGGATGTCTTTGGCCATCGCGACGATCATCTTGCGGAAGTTCTCCGCCTGCTTCTCTTCGACGCTGGTGAAATTGACCTGGCTCAGCTTGGTGACGCCGTCGACCAGGCTCGCGATCTCCGGGCCGAAAAGATTTTTGATCTCGTCGAGCGTCGCCAGGGTGTCTTCGACCGTGTCGTGCAGCAGCCCGCCGACCACGCTCTGGACGTCGAGCTTCAGGTCGGTGATGATTCCGGCCACGGCCATCGGATGAATGAGGTAGGGCTCGCCCGAAAGCCGCTTCTGCCCGCGGTGCACGCCGGCGGAGAAATCGTAGGCGCGGCGCACCAGATCGACGTCGGCCGCCGGATGGTAGGCCTGGATCTTTTCCACCAGATCCGAAACTTTGACTTCCTTGCCCATATCGATCAGAAGAGTTTCGGGTTTCGAGTTTCGGGTTTCGAGTTAAATACAAAATCCAAATCCCTTAGCCCTCATGACTTCAGCCGGCAGACGCGCAGGCGCTCGGCGATGACGATGGCCCTGGCGCTCTCGACGGCGCGCCGGAGCTCGCGGTTTTCCACGACATAATCATAGCGCATGAGCTCGCGGATTTCACGCCGGGCGTTCTCCAGCCGCCTGCGGATCGTTTCCCTCCGGTCGGTGCCGCGCCGCGCGAGCCTCTGCTCCAGCTCGCGGCGGGATGGGGGAAGAACGAAGATCGAAACCGCGTTCCGGTATTTTCGCTTGATCTTGCGCGCGCCCTGAACGTCGATGTCCAGGAGCACGTCGCGCCCGCGCGCGATCGTCCGCTCCAGGGGGGCGCGCGGCGTGCCGTAAAAGAATCCGTGAACCCTGGCCCATTCGGCGAAACCGGAGCGCGACCGGAGCGCGGCGAATTTTTTCTCCGTGACGAAGTGGTAATCCCTGCCGGCCGCTTCTCCGGGCCGGCGGGCGCGCGTCGTGCAAGAAACCGAGAGCGTGATATCGGGAAAAAGCTTGAGGAGTTTTTTGACCAGGGTCGTCTTGCCGGCCCCCGACGGCGCGGAGATGATGAAGATAACGCCCTTGCGCTTGGTGAGAGCGAGACCCGGCCACATCACTCGATATTCCATTCGGGAGTTAACATGGAGTCCTGCCAAGTCATATCATGTTGAAAAATATGGGCCAACCATAAACGGAAGTCGCCTCAGTCCCTATCAGCTCGGCTTGCGTTGGACACTTGCTGGACACGTTGACCGGAGTTGCGCCAGATCCGGGAGTCCATTGAAGGGACTGAGCATGGAGAACGACGATGGATAGCCCATATACGATCTGGCGGCGGTCGATACCCGAACCAGAGGGCTTTATCGAGATCCCCCAAGTCGATGACCTACTGGCACGTTTGGGAGATGACGAGCTTGCAGAGAAGATGGAGAGCATTCTCGAAGTAGTTAAGGCCGAACAGCAGCGAGGCGTGCATGACGACGGCAGCGAAGAGAAGCTTGCAGATGAAATCCAGAGGTTTGCCGACATGAAAGCGGCGTGTCAGCTGCTCGAACAGCGCGGCAGAACCGACTTGCTGGAAAAAATACTCGGCAAGGATTGAGCGAGCATGGCAAACCGGAAGGCGACGACCAAGGGCAAGACAATCGAGAGCGGTAGGCTCTCTCCTACCCTTCTCCGGTTTTCCCCGCGTTCGAATATCGTCGGCGTTGGACGCCACATCATTTTGGCCATTCTGTCACCGGAAAAAATATTCACAGGTTCAAGCAGTTAGTGGGCATGGTGTCCACGACGTGTCCAGGACGGAGAGCGTAGAGCATGGAAGAGAATCGCGCACCCGGAGCGCAGCAAGGCAACAAAAACCGTGTTCAGCACGGCCACTACAGCCGCGTCGCCTCATTGAAAAGGCACGGCGGGAAGGTGCTCGACGGTCGAACATGGGCGGGTCGTAGCGCAAAAGAGTGGGCGGCATGGGCGCTGAAAACGAAGGGCGGGAAAGATTGCCCGCTGCATATCAAGCTGGAGATCGACGCGGCAGCTATGGATCTATGGCTTCGGCTGGAGCTGGGCGAGGCGATTGTCAGGGACGCGCAGGAGCGCGGCAGCGTACTGAATCGCAGGCGGAAAGAGCTTCCCAGCGTTCACGATCAGTACCAGGTTGTCAGTATGCGCTTCGCCAAGCGATGCGAGGCGCTGGAGCTGGACAAAGGGCCGAGAGCAACGCTGCAAGAGCTTCTCGCGGCGAAAGCCAGAGAGAACGGAACAACGCGAGAAGCTACCGTAGCAGGGCGCAACGGGGCCGTGAACGAGTCGGCAGCCACAGAGCCAGGGCAAGGGGCCGAAAAACGGCGCTGAGAACGAAAACGGGGCAATTAGGCCGAATGGCGTCTCGGTTGACGAAGCCATCGACGAAGAGAGCGGCTTGAATGCCGCGCTGAGCAGGGAACCCGATGCCGAGTCAGAGAGCGGCGGGAAGACTTGAGCATGACAAAGCGGAAACGCAAAGCAGCGGCAGAGACAGAGAGAGTCCCGGCGCGCGTCGATCCGCTGGAATTCTTTTCCCTGCTCAAGTGGCTCGACCGAAAGCCGCGGGTCATCGAGCCATACCGAAAGAAGAGTTTCAGGGACGTGTTTCTGACGGAAGACGAATACGGGCGACTGCTCTACTCTTTGGCGTTGTTCTTGCGCGGGAAGAAAAACGCGAAGAGCCTCGATGGAGTTCTCGCCGAGCTTTTTGTCTTGCTGAATTGGGAAGTAGCTGGCGGCGTGACTTGTCTTGGAGTAGCGAGCGACGAAGCGCAAGCGGACATTGACCTGGACCTGTGCAAGAAACTCATACGTGCGAACGAGCTGCTTGCCGATCTTCTGGAAATCCGCGATAAGGCCGTTCTTCGCAGAGACGGCAACGGGATAGCGGAGATCAGGCCAGGGAAGGACTTCGCCGGGCAACACGGCGGGAAATTCGATTTCCTTTTCATCGATGAGGTTCACACACAACGAGATTATCGCCTCTTGGAAGCGTTCGCGCCTGATCCGACGCGCGAAAATCTCACGTGGATCTGCTCGTATAACACGCTCTACTGGCGGCCGGGCGTGCCGTTGTTCGACATGCTTCAACGCGGCTGGAAGGGCGAAGACACTCGAATGTATTTCTCCGCGTACACTTCAAGTCGGACAACCGACCCGGACTTTGCCGACGCCGAGCCGGAACGTCGAGCCAATCCGTCAATGGATTCTTGGAAAGACAGCGGCGCTTATCTACAGCAGCAAAAGACGCGGCTTCCGTCGTTCATGTACCGTCGCCTTCACCTGTGCGAGGGCGGACTGCCAGGAGGCAGCGCCTTCACGGTCGAAGCTATCGACGCGGCGATTGAGCGCACTATCAAAGTCAGAGCGCCGCTACCCGGTATCGAGCAGTATCACGCTTTTGTGGACATGAGCGGCGGCAGCAATGACGATGCCGTTTTAGCAGTCGGTCACAGCGAAGGCGACGCGGAAGCGGGCCGGGCCGTGCTTGATTGCATTCTCGATCAGGGAGCGCCAGCGCCGTTCGATCCGATGAAAGCGGTCGTGCGATTCGCCAAGGTCTTGAAGTCCTACCGGATAGCTTCGGTCATCGGCGACGCCTATGCGGGGGAAACCTTTCGCGCAGCGTTCGAGAACGAAGGAATCAGCTACCACGTTTCCCAATTGACCAAGAGCGAGCTTTACGAAGCTTTCGAGCCGAGACTCAACAGCGGGCGGGTTGTGCTTCTCGACGTGACGCAGCTTGAGACGCAGCTCTTAGGTTTGATCTGGCGCGGTCAGAAAATCGATCATCCGAGCGGCGAGCACGACGATTGGAGCAACAGCGTTGTCGGTGTAGTCCATTCCATCTTGGACGACGTTGATCTTTCCGGCTTGCTTGGCTTCGGAGATCGCGTGTTCACGCGAGACGGGGCGATCGGCGCGGATGCGCCGGATTGGAAGGACCCGCAGTGAGCAGACCGGAACCATTGGCGATGTGTCCAATCTGCGGCAGATTGTCGAGGCGCATTGGATTGCTGGCGACTGTCACGGAAACGGGCAAGCGGGCGCGAATGATAAAAGGTTGCGCCGATTGCGCAGTTCGGGATGACCTCCGCGAGCGCGTCCGAGAAAGGTCTCGATATCTCGACTTCACGGCCGCAGCGACGATCTTTTTACCCATGCGTCGGCAGAGCTGGTAAATACGCAACGCCAAACAAGAGGGAGGGAACAATGAAAACCAACAAAGCGGAGACGGGCGAAACTCAAAGCGAGGTAGCTCGACTCGATCAACAGAAAGAAGCGCAGCGCCGAACCGTCCAGGCCTTGCAGCGAAAATTAGAAGCACAGCGGGCACGGAAGGCAGAGCTTCAGAAAAACCGCGACGAGGTCGCTTACGCTGCGCTCGCGGACGAAGATCAAAAGGCTCAAGCGACGCTCGAAGCGGTCAGGGCGGATCTGCTCAAGGCTGCGCTCGAAGAGGAAGAGCTGGTCATCGCCATCGCTGAAGGCGAGCGGAAGTTCAAGGAGATCCTAAACGCGCGTGAGCAGGCATACATCGCAGAGCGACGGGCGAAGTTCCAGTCTCTTTGCGTGGCAAAGAAAGACGCCGCGCGCAAGGCAGAAGAAGCGATGAAGAAAATGATCCAGGCGGAAAAAGAAGAGCAGGCGATTAACGAACAGATTGCGCCGCTCGCGCAGGAGCTTGGAGTCAGCAAACACTTCGGTCGTCACTTCCGGGAATCCCTCGAGGCTCAAATCTATATGGCCTTCGGGTTCGGTCAGTACCCTGCCGCGCGCACGTACATGGAAAAGAGTTACAGCGAGATCATCGACGAGTATCTGGCTGAGTTTTTCGAGGAAGAAAAATTACGGAAAGCAAGTTAACCGGGCAAATAGCCCGAAAGGAGTGTCATCATGTTGAAAACTTATACCCACGACGAAATGAGACAAATTCATTTCGCGTATCTCGGCGGCGACGGCGAAGCGGGCGTGTTGGAAGATCAGTTCATTCGGCAATTCATGGAGCAACGAGGCGAGCGCGATTACAAAAAAGGGCGCGACGGCTTTCACAAGTTCATGACGGAACGGCCCGCGAGACAAGCGAGCGACGCGAAGCCTGTGACCGAGCAGAAGAAATACGAGGCCGGGGTCGAACTCGATGCCGTCGCGAAGGACTTGATGAAGACTCGGCGAGTCGGATACACCGCGGCGCTCAAAATGGCGATCGTTGCGAATCCGAAGCTCGGCGCTGCTTATCTTGGCTGCGACGTTTCCGAGATCCGTACGGATGGCTTTGAGGCCGTTTACGGTGAGGCGCTGCGCTCGCGCAATTACGGCGCAATACAAAACCTCGGCGCGATAATCTCGGCGCTTCCCAAAAAGAGCGACGGGTCAGTGGATGCACCCCAAGCGGTCAGCACGCTCGCAAATCATGTCCAGCTCATTCGCGATGCCGCCTCGGAATTTATCGAAGCCGAGACGCAAAAAAGAGCGAATCGCCTGTCAGGCGGAGCAAGTGGCAGTCCGCTGACGAGCGAGAACATAGAACGCGCTCGCGCCGAGATCGAGAAGGAATTTCGGCCGGTCGTCGTTGCGCGGGACAGCGGGCGAATGACCGAAGCGGCGCTCCGAATGATGTACGGCCAATTTTTCAAGTAGTCGCTTCCCCGGCGTCGCCGGTGCGGAATCTTCTCGCTGCGCCGCCTCCTGCTCCGTCACGCGAACGGAGTCGCGACGCCGGGGTTTTTCTGAAGGTCGGAAATGAAAACGAAGGCGATCAACGTCAACGGGCTTCGATTAAAGGCCGTGCCAGCAGTCGGCGGGCGGGTGTTGATATGGCCTGCGGTGTCAGCGAAACGAGTTGAGAGAGACGTGAAAAAACGGCGAGCGAAATTCGTCGGCACGGTTAAATATTTCTTCGGGTCCATTGGAGGGGAAAAATAATGAAGCTTTGGGTTGCAACAAAGCCGATTTCCAATCGTCGATTCAGTCTCGGCGTCGGCGAGAAAATTCCGACCGCGTACACCGCAGTCGAGGCCATCCGTCAGCTCAAAGCGCTTCACGGTGAAGACTCGATTGCTCTCATCGACGTTAAGGTTCCGATTGCGGATATAGAATCGCAGCAAGCATTGATCGGCGCACTTCAAGCGATGGTGACAGGACTCGACCGAGAGCTTTCGGACGTAAAGCGAACGCTTGCGGAAAGAAACGGGCAACAGGTTTCATAAGCAGACGATGGCCGCAAATAAGTCCCTACCGGAGAGATGGGGCGAGGTGGACATTGAGAAAAAGACGCTACGCCCAAAGCCGGGCAAAGCGGACCCGACAACAAAAGAGCGGTAAAACCTATGGCAGCATTCGCGGCGCGAAGTTTCCTTGATACTCAGAAATCGCTCCACCAAATATATCCCTGTACCCTTCTGTTATTGTCAAAAAAGACAAGGAGATATTTTTGTTTGACGTCACCAGCGGTTGCGACGGCGAAAAAATAATCCCACACATCAAACAGTCCCTGTCCGGGGAGATAGCTTTTCCCTCTTCCCTGAGGCTGACCGAGGACAGCCAAAACAGTTTCCATTTGCGTTTCTCCGATTTTGAGACCATCGGTGATGCTTGGACCCGAGAAGTCCCTTCCAAGTCGTACAGTGGCGCACCCGCTAACGGCGAAGGGCGCTGAGAATACTGCCAATGCTATTAAAAAGGATTGCAGTGTCTTGAAGGTTGTCGCGTATAATCTTGTCATCTCCGACCGGCAGTTCTGCATAGTATCTTGCCTCCCTTTCTTCCCTAAGCGGCTCAAACTTGTCTCTAAGTATCATATCGACGGATTCGGCGGAAAGTTCCCCCGTTCTATAAAGCTGAAGCAATCTCCTCCTCTCACCGATGAATGCTTCGACTCTAAAATCCGCAGGATAGTGCTTACGCAGGAGATCGTCAGATTCGTCCATCCATTTCTCAAACCGGATGTCCCCCGATGTAAATTTTTGATTTAGACGATTCTGGTCAAACTGATATGCAGAATATGGCCCCGAGAGCGTCGAGCAAGAAAACGACAAGAGACTAAGAACGAGTGGCAACCATCCGCATATGTATTTCACCACGCTCACCCTGCTTCTACACCCTGAGGTTACCACAGGATAGGTTTTCGGAGCGAGGGGAGCCAAGGTAAAAAATGGCACAGGTATAATGCCGGGGGGGGGCCATCGGTCGTCGGGGCGTTGGCCTTTTCGTTCTAGGTCGCTCCTGCTAGCATCAAAGCACATTGGGAGGAACCATGAACAAAAAGAATCGCGGAGACGAGTCACCACTGTTCAAGCAATCGGTACTGGCTGAGTTTCCCAGCGAATCAAAAAACAGGGATTACCTTAAGAATACTTTCCCGGAAATCGAGGCGATAGCAGTAAAAGTTACACACCAAGGGAAGGGTTTTCGTCCCAATGAGGACCGAACGGTAACGTATGTAGAAAAGAACTTCCCCGGCGAGTTCATAAAATGCAGAAATCCGTCTTGCAACAGTCCCGACGCTGGATTTCACTTAGGTTCGTTAATCAAGAGAGCGGTTAAGGAGCGGAAAACTGAGATCGAAGATCACGGGAGCTGTTTAGGGTACGAAATGTCACCGAAGGGCGGCAAGGTCTACGACAAGTGTTTCAATTTTTTCCAAGTACGGCTCACGATAAAATACAAACCAAATTAGCATTCACTTCCTTCGAAGTCCTATCCTGTTCAGCTTTACTTATGCTTTTTGTACGCTGCGACAATGTCGTCCGCCGTTTTTTCTGGTTCGCGGGCATACTTGAGGCCGACAGCCAGCCCGAGCAGATAGCAAGCTTTAATCAGTGGGTAGTCATCTGGATCTGGTTCTGGTAACTTTTCCCAAGCTCTAACGGCGATAGCAATGCTAGGCCGGAACCCAATCATACGCATGAACGTAATACGCAAGCCAAAAGGGGTTGTTCCATTGTTGGTTAAAAGGGTTATTCTTCATGGCGTCCTTCCTCTTATAGAGAATTTATCGCGGGCCAGCTTCGGAAACGCTCGTGCTGTAATTGAGTAGACTTCAGCACTTTGCGCCAATCCATTCGGAGCGGCTTTACCCGCAGCTCTTCGATCAAGAGCCTCAGCACTTCTTCCAGCGTAACGCGCCCCGTTGGCAAATGAATGCCTCGCAGAGAGTCCATCACCTTCGAGCCGGACTGTAGATGAAGATGAGGATCTTGGTGTTCTGTCTTCGGGTGCCAATGGTAGGAAAGAATTTCCGATTGCTGCTTGTCGTGGAGGGCATAGTAGTACGCGACCGTCGAGACCTTCCACGGGCCTCGCTCCCCTTTTACTTCTGTGACGCCGTAGAGCATCTTTACCGTCAAGTAAAGAGGCTTATTCCTTAGCCTTGATGGAGATCCCTTGTTTAGCGTGAGGGATTCGATCTTGTTTAAATCAGAACCGCTCGCTACGAGCACATCGCGAGTCACGCATGACACCGCTAGATTAAGCGGCTCAAGACAATTCCGAACTGCTTGATGGGGTGTTTTACCTGCCAAAGGGTAAGAGAAATGCGACCTGCATGATTTCAGGCCGATCGGGGTCGTCGAATTCTTTTGCATTCCACTTGCGGGCGAATTCCTCCCCGCTCATGTGTAGATAACGACGAGCCTGTTCGTCGAGGAGCTTTCGCCCTTCCTCGGGAGTCAAGAATTCTACCTTGCGTCTGCCGTTGGCTTTCATTTTCCTATCTCTCATTTCATGATCCAACCCGAGCCGGAGCTTGGATCGGTTATCATCGCAGAGCCGGAACTCACGTCGGTGATATGATCGGTCATCATCCTATGCGCGTTCAGTCGGGCCGCGTTGTTCTGGCGCGCGGTAGCTACACTGAAATCCTTCACTTGTTTCCAAGCCATCACAGTATCGACATGGCTTATAGCCCGCAATGCGCGTCCACGCTGTGCGTCGGCATCCGTGAAATATCCGCTAGCATCATAGGCAAAAAGACTACCGGTTCGAATCGCATCTTTTACGATATCCTCACTATACTTCGTCAGAGCTGACATTGAGCGGATCGAGCAGATGAGCGAATTTGTTGCCGTATCAGGATATTCGCTGGCAACCCATTGAATAAGGTCCTTTTCCACTCCTGGGTTTACTATAAATTTACCGCTCATCAAAAAACCCTGCAAATTCGACTAAGTGCCCTCATTCGTGCAACTGTTATTTTTTAGCATACAATCGGCCTCATGACAATGAAAAAATCCGGTCGTCCCTTCGGCAGCACTTTTCAAAAAATCGAGGCGGTCCGCTTCACCACAGAGCAGCTCGAAGCTATCAGTGACGTTGCGCGCGAACTTCGCATCCCGCGTTCTGAGGCGATTCGTAAAGCGACTACGCTCGGGCTTCCGCTCGTCAGGGAAGCCATGAAAATTTTCGTGCGCGGAGAACAACAGCATCGAAATCAGCAGAGTTGAAATGTGATAAGCGCGGACAAAAAAGAATCACGCGAGCCTGCGCTGAGCGCGGCGCACAAACAACTCCTCGCGGAGCGCGGAATTTCTCTGGAGACGGCGAGCGCGAATGGTATTAGATCGGCATCAAGCAGCGAGGCCAAGTCCGTTCTTGGGTTCGACCCGAAGAGCAGCGGCATCTTCATTCCATTTTTTCATCCAGTCACCGGCGTGATTCGCACGCAGAGATTTCGACCTGACAATCCTTTTGTGATTGAGGGCAAACCCGCTGGTAAATATCTCTCGCCGCGCGGAGCCGGGAGCCTTGTGTACTTTCCGCGCGGCATCGACGACAAGCTCAAAGACGTGGCCGAGCCGCTGTTAATCACCGAGGGCGAATTTAAGACGCTAGGGGCGGTGGAGAACGGCTTACTGTGCGTCGGGCTTGTTGGGGTCTGGGGTTGGCGTGCGCGTGGAGCCAATGGAGAAAGCGGTCCCATAGCAGACCTCGACCTTATCGACGTGCGCGGCCGCGTCATCACTATAGTGTTCGACTCCGACGCAGCGTTGAATGCGCAAGTCAGGAAGGCTCGGCAAGCTCTCGGAAAAGAATTTTACCGGCGCGGCGCGGCTCTCGTTCTGTCAGTCGATCTTCCTAGCCCAGACGGCGTTAAAGTCGGTCTCGATGATTTTCTGTTAGCAAAGGGCCGCGACGGATTTCTGGAGTTAGAAAGTGTCGAGCTGCCGCCGACGGACATTCCGCCTTTCAGTGAACCGCTATCAGCGATGCTCAACTCGCCCGAGGAAATTCTCGAAATGGGCATCGAGGGTATCCGACCATTGAGAGCAAACGGATTTTCGATAGCTGCGCCGAAAACGGTCAAATCTTGGGAGATGATTGCTGAGGGCATTTGTTTGAGCACCGGGAAGCCGCTCTATGGCCGGTTCAATGTTCCGAAGAAGCGGCGGGTTCTCATCATAGAAGAGGAGGACAATAAACGAAGAGTCAGGCGACGGCTTGATCGTCTAATCGCAGCACAGGGTGGTGAGGTGCCTGCGGATGATTACTTTCGCATCTCGGTGAAAAAAGGTTTCCGGCTCGACGTGGCGGCATGGCGCGAGGTCCTTGAATTCGAAATAAAAACCTTTCGCCCCGATTTTGTCTACCTGGATGTATTCTCACGGCTTCACGCACGGGACACCAACGATAACCAAGGCATGGCAGAGATAGTCCTTTTTCTCGATCAGCTCAATCGCGACTACGAATCTGCGTTCATCATCCTCCATCACACCCGGAAGAACAGCGCGGGCGGCGATCCGCATGACGAGATCCTAGGTAGTCGCGTGCTCGGCGGGTTCTCTGAAAGCACGTTGTTCTTTTCGAAAACAAAAGAAAAGGGAGTCATCAAGGTCGAGGTGTCGCTCAAAGATGAACCCGAGAACAGCATTTTCGAGCCTGAATTTCTCGTCAGACTGATGGATACCGAAGACGGCCGGGGTACAAAAATCGAATATCTCGGGCCTGGTGAAAGTAAACGTGCCGAAGACGAGCTGCGCAAAAGAGTTATGGCCGCGCTCGATGATCTGGAGTGGCGAACGGTAAAGCAAGTGGCCGAAGTGGTGAACATCTCGAAACCGACAGCGAGGGGGTGTCTCAGCACATTGTTCGATCTAAAGCTGATCGCGAGGCAAAACAGAGGTCAGGCACGTCTCTACCGAAAACCGGAAAAGGCGGAAAATTTTGGTGAGCAGCATGATTGAAAGGCGCATTACGGGCAAAGCGGAAAGGCTGAGGCATCGGCACCGGAAAACCGGAAAAGCTCTCTTATAAAGAGAGAGAGCATTTTCCAGTTTCCTTTCCGGTGCGGCATGCCGATCTTGGACCTCAGCCAGGGGCAGTCTACCGGAAACCGGAAACACCGGAAAATAATCAATTACTTTCCAGTGGGAGGTGCGCAGTGAAACTCAGGGACATCTACGGATCGACAGCCCCCTTTATCGCCATGTCACTACCGCGCGAAGACAGCGACTTGCGCGAAGCTCGGCCCGTGACGCGCATCCACTCAGCGATAAAAGTCGAGTCCATCCGCAGCATGCCGGAGCCGGAGCCGGGAGAAGTCGAGAAGATCGTCCAGACCTGGTCAAAGTTGCTCGATATGAATCTCAAGCCGGAGCACATTCGCAAGCATCTCCAAACTCTGCGGCGCTGGCAGAATCGGCTGATCGAGAAAAGGGATGGCGCGCTGATCTGATCCACTGTAATGCGAGGCGAACATGAACGAGCAAAATAAAGTCGTCCCGCTGAAACGACCCGAATCGTCAAGCAACGATTCCAGGATGATCGTCACTATGACGATGGTCGAATTGCGGGAAGTGATCCGCGAGGCCGTTGCCGCCGAGCTGGCAGCGGCGAAGACGGGCGGCGCGCCCCTGCTATCTTCTGCGGAAGTATCAAAGCAGTGGAACGTACCGCGAACCTGGATAGAGGAGGCGGGCCGGGCCGGGAAATTGCCCCGCGTCGTCATCGGTTCTTATATTCGATTCAAAGTCGAGGATATCGAGCGCTTCATCGAAGAAAACAGGAAGGCTAAAAACTAGGGGGCATTGACAAAGCCCCATTCGCTACTGTACATCATGTATAACCATGACGCCAAAGGAATTAAGACGGTTACGGACTCGGCTGCGCATGACGCAGGCGGAACTCGCTACGGCCATCGGGCTGACGGCTACTTCAATCGCCCGAATGGAACGCGGCGAACAGCCGATCATGCGAACCACCGAGCTTGCCGTCCGGTTCCTGCTCGTCATGGAATCCAAAAAGCGAAAGGGGAAAAAGAAATGAGGAAATTGCGGACGGGGGGCATAAAAAAATTGCCGTCAGGCCGATTTCAGATCGATTTCCGCGATCAGGACGGGATTCGTCATCGAGAGAGTTTTGATCGCGAGAGGGAGGCACGCGCAGCCCTAGACGCTACGCGGACGCAAGTTAGAAAGCGCGAATACATCGCTCCAGCAGACGTGCCGACGTTCCAAGAAGTCGCGCTGGCATGGTTCGAAGAGAAAAAGGTAAGCAAGGCGCGGGGCAGTAGTGCGAAGATTAAAAAGGCCACCCTGGACAAGTGGGACAATCACTTGCGCAAGCATCTCAATCCGATTTACGGCGCTCGCAAAATGGACACTATCCAGACCGCTGAGATCGAGGCATCGAGAGGCGTCTGGCAGCAGGCGGGTTTGTGTCCGAAGTCGGTGAACGAGTTATTGACGACGATGGCCGCGATTTTCAATGAGGCAATGCGCCAAGACAAAATCAGAATGAATCCCGCGGCGCGAGCGCATCGACTAGCGACCGGCTCCAACGTGGCCGACGAAGCCGGAAACGCTTCTGCGGAAGTCAGCGAGGATCAGATTTACGATCGCGAAGAGATCCTCCGCCTGATTGACGGTGCCGAACCCGGACTATATCAAACCCTTTTCATGACGCTGGCGTTCATTGGACTGAGACACGGCGAAGCGGCCGCGCTCAGGTGGGAAGATATCGACCTTGACGCGAGGATCGTGAAGGTCAATCAGAACTGGGCCAATATCTACGATCAGAACGGCAACCCAACTTTTACCACGCCAAAGACCCGGAGCAGTCGGCGAACGATACCAAATATATCGTCATCGTTGGCGCTGGAGCTGAGAAAATGGAAACTACGGTGTCCGCGAGCGAATGGAATCTCGTGTTTCCAAAAGCAGACGGCTCGCCACTGGATAGAAAAACAACGTGGCGGGCGTTCGATGCCGCTGTCAAGAACGTCAATCGAAAAGCCGGAGACGGCAACAAATTGCGCCGGTTGACCGTTCATAGCCTGAGACACTCGTTCGCGTCCCTGCTACTCGCGCACGGAACACCTATCGCAGAAGTCAGCGCGTATCTCGGCCACAAGAATTCTCAGATCACCTTGAGCGTCTACTCCCACTTCATGCCTAGCTCGACGAACGGAGAAGCGCTTGCGTGGCTGGCGGATGGAATCTCAGATCAAGATCGTGTTGGACACCTTAAGGACACTTTGACCCCAATAAGGGCGAGTGAAACCGAAAAAAGCGTTGTCAATACTAGATAAATTGAATATGTGCCACATCACTCGATATTCTGCGCCTGTTCGCGGATCTTTTCCACTCTTTCTTTGCCCGCGACGACGAGCTGAACGACCGGCAATTGCGGCGCCTTGGAGCTGATCGTGTTGAGCTCGCGGATGATCTCCTGCAGGAGAAATTCGATTCTCTTTCCCATCGTGCTCCGGCGCCGGACCAGCCGGCCGAGCTCTCTCACGTGGGTTTTGAGCCGCACCGTCTCTTCGTGGATGTCGCCCTTGAAAGTCCAGCCCCCATTCCCCGCCGAGGCGCTTTGCGCCGGCGCCTCACCGCCTTCTTTCAGGACGAGCGACTGCTTGAGTCTGAGACCGATCCTGCCGGCTTCCTTCGCCAGCGCCGCGGCGACGGCTCGGAGGTGGTCCGTCTGCGCCGCGACGTCGAGCATGAGCTGCTTTCCTTCGCGCTCGCGCGAGCGCTCGAGGTTTTTGAGCGCGCCCGAGAGCGCCTTGAAGACGAGGCCGCTCTCTTCCTTCTCTCTTGTCCCCGGCTCGATGAATTGAAACAGATCGGGCAACCCGGCGCAGAGCGATAGATCGACGTTTCCCTGAAGACCGAACCTGCGCTTGATCCGGCGAAAAGATTGCAGATACTGGCTGAGCAGCCGCTCGTCCAGATCGACGCGCCGGCCCTGGCCTTTGAGCACGGAACGGGTGACGAAAAGCTCCACCCGCCCGCGCGCGATCTTTTCCCGGATGAGCCTGCGGATTTCCTCCTCCAGGCTCAAATATTCCCTCGGCAGCCGCGCTTGCAGATCGAGGTTGCGATGATTGAGAGTGCGCAACTGCGCCAGCACCCTGACCGAGCGGCCCTGGGCCGTCGCTTCGCCATAGCCCGTCATGCTCTTCATTTCCGTCCTCGCACCACCCGCTTCAATTTCTCCAGCGGCACCGCCACCGGGCCGACCTCGTCGCCGACCAGGCCGGCCGACAGATTGGCCAATATCGCGGCCTCTTCATAGCTGGAGCCGCTGGCAAGCGCCAGCGACACCGTCGCAACGACGGTATCGCCCGCCCCGGTCACGTCGAAGATCTCCTGCCGCTCGGCCGGAAAGTGCCGCACTTCTCTGCCGGGCCGAAAGAGGCTCACTCCATCCGGTCCGCGCGTGATCAACACCGCCTTGGCTTGCCACAATTCCAATAGCCGCCGCCCGGCCTCGCGCAGCGACGCCTCGTCGCGGATTACGGTTCCGGAGGCCTCGCTCGCCTCGTCGCGGTTGGGCGTTACCAGAGACAGGTTGCGGTAGACGCCGAAGTTCTCCTTCTTCGGGTCCGCGACGCAGAGGAGATTCTTCTCTCCGATCAAGCGCTCTAACAGTTCCAAAAGCTCCCGGTGGACGACGCCTTTGCCGTAGTCGGAAATTACGACGGCATCGTAGCGCGCGGCGTTGCGCACAATGTACCGGCGAATTTTCTGCCGCACCTGCCCGCCGAGGCGGCCGCCGTTCTCCCGATCCAGGCGCATGATCTGCTGGTGGCGCGGGTGCGCGATGATGCGGATCTTCTGCGTCGTTTGAAACCCGGACTCGACAAAAACGCCGGCGGTCGAAATGCCGATCCCGCGCAGCGCCCCGAGCAGCATCGTGCCGGTGCGGTCGCGTCCGACGACTCCGACGACGGCGACCTTGCCGCCGAGACTTCGTACGTTGTGCACCACGTTCGCCGCCCCGCCGAGGCGGAAACTTTCCGTCGTCATGCGCAGCACCGGCACCGGCGCTTCCGGCGAGATCCTCTCGACCTCGCCCCAGATGAAGCGGTCGAGCATTAAATCGCCGACGACGAGGATGCGGCTGCGGCGAAACTTCGCCATGAGGGACAGCAGCCGGTTTTTTTTTGACGCCACGTACGACTCCTCCCGGCTCGTCTAGGCGCGACCTTCCAGCAAATCGTAATAGTAGCTTTCGTTCTGCTTGGCCATCTGCTCCATCATGAAATACTTTTCCACCCGCGCCCTGCCGTTCTCCCCCATTTCGCGCATGCGCTCGCGCTCCGAAACCAGCCGCGAGATCGCGCGCGCCAGCGACGGGGCATCCCCGGGCGCCGTCAGCAGACCCGTCACCTCGTCGGCCACCAGCTCGCGAAGCCCGCCCACGGCGCTCGCTATCACCGGTCTTGCCGCGGCCATCGCTTCCAGGGCCGCCACTCCCAGTCCCTCGTAGAGCGACGGCAGAACAAAGATATCGATCGAAGAAAAAAAGGCCGGCATGTCCGAGACAAAGCCCAACAAGGCTACCTCTTCCTTCACGCCCAAAGTTTCCGCCAGCCTCTCAAGCTTCTCTCTCTGCGAGCCCTCGCCGGCGATGCGAAACTGAAGCCGGTGACCCTGGCGCTTTAATTCCGCCGCCGCCTCCAATAGAAAGCGCAGGCCCTTTCTCTCCTCGAGCACCGCCGCCGTGCCGATCACCGCCGCGGAACGATCGCCGCCCGCGACCGGAATATTTCTGAAAGGCTCGGGATCGACGCCGCTGTGGATCACGCGAAGCTTTTCTTTTTTCACGCCGCCTTCGATGAGCAGCGCGGCAATGGATTGAGAAATGGCGACGACTCCGTCCACTCGCCGGTTGTAGAGATAACGGTCGTACCAGCCTCTTCGCATCGGATAATCCATTCTCCGCGTCACGACTCGTTTCGGCCCGCGGGACGGGCTTCCCAGCCAGAGCGAGAAAGCGTGCGCCCGCTTCGTATGAAAATGCACAATGTCGTAGCTTGCGTCGCGAATCAAGCGCCGCACGGGCAACACCGGCCTGAAATCGAGATCGTTGCTGAGTCTCAAGGGGTGAATCTCGATCCCGATTTTCCGCGCCTCGCGGGCCAGCGGTCCGTCCGGATGGCAGAGAAGATGGTTCGCGTGTCCCCACCGCGAAAGATATTCGAGCAGACCGACAACCTGTCTTTCGCCGCCGCCCCACCGCCTCTCGGGGTCGATGTGAAGGATCTTGAGCGGTCGTCTACGGTTGACCACCGTCCTCGGCGTCCTGCTGTTTCAGCTCCAGCTCTCTCAACTTCGCGTACTTGAGAAACACGTACATCGCCGCGGTCGCGGCGACGAAATAGCCGGGAAACCCCTCGAGCCAGCCGCTCTTCAACACGTAGGCGCGGAAGAAGCGAAACGGCGGACGCAGGAGGTTGTCCGCCCAGCGCCACGGCCGGCCTTCGCCCTTCTGCTCGGCCGCCGATACGCTGGTAAAATGATTGATTCGCTTCCAGTGGTCCGCCGCGTCGCGATAGGAATAATGGTACAGCGGATTGCGCAAGCGGCGGACTTTGCCGTCCACGATAATTTTCTCGTGCGGGTCGGTTCCGCCCCAGCGGGCCAGCTCGCGCCGGAAAATCCTGATGTCGTAGTCGGGATACCAGCCGCCGCGCCGCCACCAGCGGCCGAGGTAGCGGACCAGACGGGGCACGGAGAGCGCGGCCAAGCCGTAGACGCCGCCGGCCAGGACACTTCCGATCTCGTCCCTGAGGCCCGCCGAAACCTCTTCGTCCGAATCGACCAGGAACACCCATTCTTTGGTTGCCTGCGAATGGGCGAAAGCCTTCTGGTCCCGATATCCCGCCCAGGCGCGCTGGATGATTCGGTCGGTGTAGCGCCGGCAGATCTCCACGGTCCGGTCGGTGCTGAACGAATCGACCACGACGATTTCGTCGCACCACTGAAGACTCGCGAGGCAGCGTCCGATGTTGTCCTCCTCGTTGAAGCAGACGACGATGGCGGAGATCTCAGGTTTTCCCGCGCTCATGGCAAGCTCGACGAAATATCCGAAACGGCTCGTAGAGAATAGTGAGGCAGGGCGGAAAAATCAAACCGGAAGCGCCCGGGGAGATCGGGACCTTTTCAGATGGAAAAATTTCTCTCGTCTGCGGCGCCCAAAAGAAAACCTTTTTCAATGAGGTGATTGAGAATCAAGCGCGCGTTGTCCTCGGGCGTGCACTTGATCGTCGTCAGGCGCAGCTCCGGATCGAGCGGCTCCTCGTACGGATCGTCGATCCCGGTAAAACCCTTGATCTCGCCCCGGCGGGCCTTGGCGTACATTCCCTTGATGTCGCGTTGCTCGCAGACTTCGAGCGGCGTGTCGACATAGACCTCGATGAATTGATCTTCGCCCACCATGCTGCGCACCTCGGTGCGCGTCGCGCGATAGGGACTCACGGCGGCGCAGATCACGACGCCGTTGTGGCGCACGATTTCCGATGACACGTAGCCGATCCTGAGGATGTTCATGTCGCGGTCTTCCTTGCTGAAGCCCAGGCCGCGGGAGAGATGGGTGCGCACGACGTCGCCGTCCAACACGGTCGCCTCCCGCCCGTGCTCCAGGAGAAGGCTGGCGAGAATCTCCGCGATGGTCGATTTTCCGGCACCGGAAAGCCCGGTGAACCAGATGCAGAAACCTCTTTTGTGGAAAGGCGGCGAGACCTGCGACAAGATCGCGGCGATTTCCGCACGGGTGAACCACTCCGGCAGCTTCTTGCCGTTGCCGAGATAATCCTCGCGCACTTCCGTCCCGGAGATCGAAGAAATGACCGCGCCCCGCGGCACCCGGTCCATTTCCTCGTAGCGGCTTTCACCGGGCAAATAAACCAATTCCTTGAACGGCACCGCTTTGACGCCGATTTCATCTTGATACTTGCGCAAGAGATTTTGCGCGTCGTACGGTCCGTAAAACGGTTTTCCCTTCGAATCCTTCCCGGGACCCGCATGGTCGCGCCCGACGATGAAGTGATTCGCGCCGTGATTCCTCCGGATGATGGCGTGCCATAGCGCTTCGCGCGGCCCGCCCATCCGCATCGCGAGAGGCAGCAGGCTGAGGAGCGTGGTGCCGCGCTCGTAATACTTCTCGACCAGCACCCGGTAGGCACGCACGCGCGTGTAGTGGTCGATGTCGCCTGGCTTGGTCATGCCCACCACGGGATGGATAATCAACGAGCCGCCGACCTCCGCCGCGGCCCGCTTGGTCAACTCCTCGTGCGCGCGGTGGATCGGGTTCCGCGTTTGAAACGCGACCACGTTGGCGTGGCCCATCGACTGGAGCGTCCGGCGCACTTCCGCCGGAGTTCGACGAAGGTCCACGAAGTCGTAGTGCTTGGGCAGGTTCAACACCTTGAGCGCTCCGGAAATATAGACCGGCCCCCAGGAAGTCATCTCGGCGACCATCGGATGGCGCGAATCGGTGGTGCCATAGACGTTCGACACTTCGTGGTTAAAATCCCACGCGAACTTTTCCTCGATGGTCATCACGGCGATGAGCTCGTTGTTGGCGTTTCTGAGAGTGATATCGGCGCCGACGCGGATGTCTTTTCCGTCGGCGACGGGAAGCGCGATCGGAATCGGAAACAGCGTCCCGTTCTTGAGCCGCATGTTCTCGACCACGCCGAGATAGTCCTCCTTGCCCATGAAACGATCGAGCGGCGAAAACGCGCCGCCCGCCAAAAGCTCGATGTCGCACAGAGACCGGGAGGACATCTGAATGGATGGAAGCGTATAGGCGTAGCGAATCAGCTCGGTCCGGTCCTCTGCTTTCACGACCAGATCGATCAGCTTGCCGCCGTAGGGAGCCACTAATGAAACGTTTTTTTGTTGAGCTTCGACGTTTTCACTCATGAAGATCCCGTTCAATTTCCGATTTTCCCTCTCTTATACCATTTCCGCAGCGCCAGTGCCACCGGACCGCTGCGTTAGGGCCCCTGATCGACAAGGCAGGAGGATCAAACCGCCACCATCGTGAGCCAATGGCAAAAAAGTTCGATCCGGAGGGGAAGATCAAGACGCGTCTATCTTTTTTCCGTATTTCCCGCTGCGGTCGGAGCCTTTCGACGCGCCCGAGAACTCCGCGCACAGCATTGTCTGCTACAATAACCGGGCGCCTTCTCTTTGTTCAGGTCAATTCGTTTGCAAATGGGACGAAGACATGGTGTTGAACGCTATGGGCCGGGTACCCGGTCCGTAGCCGAATCGTTCGTCCAGGCGGCTCACGGCGTGGTCGAGATAGCGAATGTCGTCCGGTGCGACGTAATCCCTGTAGCCCCCGACGATTCCCCGGCGCACCTTGTAGGATTCCGGATCGTCCAGATTGGCCGCGGATAGTATTTTGTTTTTAAATTGACGCATCGATTCCATCCGCTTCATGTTTTCAAAGCTTGAGAATTCGAGGCTATGACGAAGGACCGCTTCATCGATTTTCCCGACGCCGAGAAATCCGAGCACCTCCCGGAAAGCCGCTTCGGTGTCGCTTTGGCAATCTTCGTAACGGACAAATTTGAAATCGCTTCGCCGGCTCCATTCCGCCATCCACGCATTCATCACGTCCACCATCGCGTTGACGCCGAATCCCGGGTGCCGGATGGCGCCCGACAAATCGCCGCGGTAGGAGCCGCCCCTCTTGGTGATCTGAAAAAAGAACGACACGATCACGTCTCGTGGATCCCTGACGAGCAGGAGAATCGGCTTGGTCCGGCACGCGCGCGCAGGGATCAACTCCTTGCCCAACAGCCGAAACTTCAGCTTCCGGCTCGTCACATAACCCCACAGGTCGTGGGTAAACATCACCTTCGGGACACCCGTGCCCGCGAGCTTCCTGTTGCTGATGGTAAATTCCCGGTTGACCGAGCGGCAAAAGTACGCATAGAGGAACACCCGCAGCCAGGTCCTTCCGCTTTTGGGGATCGAGACCACGATCGCATCCGCCCGGAGATATCGGCGGGCCTGTGAGGTCCAGTTGTGTCTCCACGCCTTGATCATGGCTCCTCGTCCTTCGTTGAACGGCGAGTTTTTTCCCATAGAAAAGCGCGCGTCCGATCTCCTTAGCGTCCTCATATCATTCCCGGTCACGGATTGCCATTGAACCGCGGCGCCGCGCTCGAACCGCCGCCGATCTGACGGAATGTCCATCCCGGCGCCGAGCCCTGCGCAATTTGACATACCGGCATAAAAACAGTTAACGTTACGAATATTCCTGCATATGTCGATTCCTTCATCCAGAGCGCCTCTGGTCAGCGTCATCATACCTGCCTACAACGCGGCCGGGTTTGTCCACCAGGCGGTTCAAAGCGTATTGGATCAGACCTACGGCAATTACGAAATCATCGTCGTCGATGACGGCTCGACCGACGAAACGCGCGAGGTCTTGAGCAGGCTTCACGGGCGGCTCACCTATTTATACCAGCCAAACCGCGGCGCGGCCGCCGCGCGCAATAACGGCATCCGGGCGGCCAAAGGAGACTTCGTCTGTTTTCTGGACGCCGACGATCTCTGGGTCTCGAACAAGCTGCAACTCCAGGTCGATTTTTTGCAACAGCATCCCGACATGGCCTTCTTATCCGGCCGATGCCGGAAGTTTATGGATCAGGGCGACCCGTACATACCTTTCGCCGCGGAAGCGCTCGAAGGCAGCGTCGCGCGAATTTTCTCCGCTCCGAAGGCTTTTGCCGAGCTTGTGAAGTTCAACTTTATTCCGACCAGTACGGTCATGATTCGAAAAGAGTGCTTTGAAAAGGTCGGCCTCTTCGACCTGAATCTCATATCGGTCGAAGACCGGGATATGTGGCTCAGGATCTCGGCTTCTTTCGGCGTCGTCCATCTCCCTTGGGTTCTTTGCGCCAAACGTCTCCATCCTACCAATATCTCAAACGACAAAACGCGGATGCTGTATATGCGCGCCCGGGTTCTGGAAAAGAATCGCGCGTTGTTTCCCGGTTTGGTCTCAGCCAGATTTTGGAACCGGCAGTTGGCCAAATTGTACGCCAATGCGGGCCGCCTTGCGTTGATCAACAATCGAAAGCAGGAAGCCCGCCGGGCGGCGATTCATAGCTTGAAAAACGAGCTCAACGCAAAAGCCGCCATGCTATGGCTGGCCACCTTCATGGGACGGCGGGCGATCCGAATGTTCCTTCGAAGCCGCATCCAGTCGCGGGCGATCAAGGGCCCCCCCTCCGGTCTCCATGAGGTCTCGGGTGAAGCCGCCAATCCGTAGATCGTTCCATGACGCAGGGGATCCGGACGATGGACGGCAAATATGAAATCAGCGTCATCGTCGCGACCTACAATCGAGCGCAAAGCTTGGTCAGGCTTTTGGCCAGCGTGGATTCGTTGGAAGGCCTCGGTTCCACAACGCTCGAAGTCTTGATCGTCGATAACGACTCTACCGACGATACGGCCAAGCTGCTGATCGAGGAGCAGCGAAAGCCGCGAAAATTTTTGCTCCGAGCGCTCCGTGAGACGCAGCGGGGACGAGCGGCAACCATCAATTGCGGGCTTCGAGCATGCCGCGGAGAAATCATCTGCCCGATGGACGACGACGTGGTCTTGGATCGTCGATGGCTCACGGGACTCCTCCATTCTTACAGCACGACTTCCTTCGATGCGTTTCAAGGGAAAGTCCTCCCTGGAGTCGATGCAGCGGGAAATCCTGCGGATCCGAAAAGGCTCTATGAGTACAACATTGCTATTATCGATCGCGGCGACAGGATTAAGGAGACCAACGGAATGGTCGGGGTATGCTCATTTAGGCGCGCGGTGTTCGAAAAACTGGGTTTTCTCGATCACCGTCTGGGCGTGGGCGCCTCGGGATTCGGCGAAGATACGGAATTTTCTCGCCGGGTTCGGGCTGCGGGTTTTAAAATCGGCTACACCCCGCTTGCGGTCGTCTACCACGAGCTCGATCCAAAACGTTACGGCGGAAAGTACAATCGCGGCGTGCGCTATCAGATGGGCCTCAGCGAAAGCCTGTACCTACATAATTCCCTAGCGCGGCATGTTATCCCGAATCTTTTGAGATATTCTCTCCGTTGGTTGTTCTATCGTGTGTCTTTCCAAAGGCGAAGAGCATACAAAGCCGAAGGTCGCCTGGTAAAATCCTGGGGGAATCTCATGGGTCATCTAAGACAAAGGCGTTAGGCACGAGAAAAATGACCAAGGGTGCCGGAGGTTGGTAAGCTAAGCGCTCGAGAGTTGCACAGGGCCGTCATGCGTGCCAAGGAATGAGACGGATAATAGATCTTTTGTGCGGTGAAGGCTATAACCGATTCGATTGGCGCGCTCCTCATGGGTCGCCGGCAGAGAGGTTAAAAGGCGTGCTTTATCCTTTTCCCACTTTTTGAAGTAACTATCGTTCACGTTTGCGTGGACCTTCTGCTGAATCCGCACCGGCTCAATGTCTATGAAGCGGCAGATTTCGTCAAAGACGGCCTGCGGGTTGCGAACGAACTCTTCATATCGGAGCACGAAACACCGGTTGAGGCGCGGGAGGTCGGAGAGAAACCGTTCGTAGCACAGAAGCGTATGTTCGATCAGGGACGCGATGCTCGTCCGGCTCATCTTTTCCGTCGCGTAGGCTACCGCGATGGGCTGGCGCAAAACGATGATGAACGCCGAGCGTGGAAACATAGCCTGTAAAAATCTCGTGCGGACCAGATTGGGAGGCGATTTCTCGACGAGATAATCGCGCTGAAGATCCCAGTGCCGGCTCCACTGGTTAAAAAGAATTTTTGCGTTCTCGGCCGTGGTCAGGGAATGATGCTCGTCCATAAACGATCGCTCATCAAAGCCAAAGCGACCCGGCCCTCCGAACGCTTTGGCCGGTTGAAAAACCGATTGGAGGTGCTGACCCTCGTCTTCGGGCACCTTGGTGCGATGGAAACCGCTGACCCGGGGATGGCTTCGAAGTATCTCATGCAGCAACGAAGTGCCGCTGCGATGTATTCCACCGATAAACAGAAATGTTTTTTGATTCATGGTTCGTGCACTGCGCCCGCTTCTGGTTACCGCAGGAGCTACCAGCCGAAATCAACCCCCAGATAGTCATTCAGTTGCTTGTTATACGGACGCAGATGAGCGCGCAGTTCCTCTCGGACCGGATTGTTCGGGTCACCACAGGAATCCGCCGCCGATCCAATCGCGCCAGGAGCAGGCGTACCCCTTCTGCCGCATCAAGTTTCTGGCTTTACGCCAGACCACGAACTTTTCTCTAAAGCGCAATTGCTTTTTCCATCCGCCGTGCCCTGCGCTTTGAATAAAAGCCGCCGGGTCGCGGACGACGTGACCGACGCGCTGCGCCACTTCGCCGTAAACCGGAATCGGCGTGCCGCCGCCTTCTTTCACGAGCTTCGCTTTATTGTTGGTGACGACCCCTTTGACGGCCTCGCGGTCCCATTGGAGATTCAAGAACTGCGCGACCTTGAGCAAGGTGTCTTCCGGCGAGGCCAATAATTTTTCGTATCGGATCTCTAAAAAACGGTGTGAGGGGATATCCTTTGCGGCTATGTCAGCGGCGCGGACGAACTTTATCCATATTTTAACCGCCTCCCTCGCGGTTCGAGGCGCCCATCCGGCGCCCCAGGTGCGGTAGGCCGCTAGCAGAGAGGCCACGACGTCACGCGGGTCTCGAAGTAAATATATGAACCGGCTGTCCGGTAGCAGCTCTGAAATTTCGGCGAGACACATCGCATTTACGGGGGTTTTGTCTACAAAAAGTTCTCCTGGTTGAAGATTCCCGATCATCGGACGCAGCAGTTGATACATGTAGTTTTTCAGGACCGCGAGAAACTCATGTTCCTGAAAGTAACATGAGAGTCCGACTCCTCCTCTGCCCGTAGCGGTTTTGGGATCACGCTCGCGGGTCAATTCCCAACGCCACGCTCTTAATTGCGGTGCCACGTAAGAACGAAAAACGCACGGCTCTTGACCGGTTCGAACTTTAGGATGGCCGGCGAGCAAACGTTGGAGCCACGTGGTCCCGCTGCGTGAACAACCCACGATAAAAACCAGATTACCGCCGGTGTAACCAATGGCCTGATCACGCTCTGGTCCGGAAATCGCTTGCATCGTTTCAGCGGCGCTTCGCCCGACGATCGGATAAAATCATGTCTAGCCTCTTTGTTTCAATCGGCCCCACATTTTATCAGTCGTCCCTACGCCTTGTAAGCCTTACGCCTTTGGCCCAAGAGTCGATAAAAAAACCAACGAGCAAAGTATTTAAAAATATTACACACGATAGCCCAGAGCAAGGGGTCGGCTTTCGCTGAGGCCCATTCGGTAGCGGACTCCACGGTTATATTTGCCGGCGTAGCGCCTGGCTGGCTCGTGCGCGCTCGCGTGCGTAATGGATCGCACCGCGCAGTTCGCGTATTGTCGCCGGTAGCTTCTTCAGTCGAAACGCACTTTTGAGCCACTTCCGCAGATAAACATATTTTCTCAACAGTATGAATTTCATGTAATACGCACCGCGCCCGTAGTCATTATCCGCTGTCCACCGCTCGAACTCATTCGTGCCCGGCTTGCGGCCGTGGTGATGATAGACCACGAGTTCAGGGACGTGAGCGCCCGTGAAACCTGCCATCGACGCCCGCGCACAATAATCAATGTCCTCTACGCGAAACGGCGTTCCGGCTCCGAGCATGGTGTCAAACGGACCGATCTTGTCGATGACACTGCGGTGGAACACCATGTTTGCGCCCTGGATTTTCCCAGCGGGGATGAAACTGCCGGGCGGAAGTCTCTCAAACTTTTCCTTCCGGTTTACGCCATACCTGGCGTCGGTCGGGTCGTACAGAAAAATGCGGCCGCCGCAATAATGAAATTGGCCTGAATCGAAGACTCGACTCGCTGTGAGGAGGTAGCCGGGCGCCAAATAGCAATCGTCGTCGCTGAAGACGATGACGTCGCCCCTGACCCTGACGAGTCCAGCATTTCGGGCGTAAGATAAACCGGGACGCGGTTCGTCAACCACCTCCACCGGAAAGGGGACCTTCCGTTGAAACGACCTCATGACTTGCTGTGTGTCGTCCGTCGAGCCGTTGTCGACGAGGACCAGCTCGGTCTCTGCTTCGAGCATTTCCTCCGGATTGATCGAGTCCAGACACCGCTGCAGCGAAGCAGCGCGGTTTCGAGAACAGATCAACAGGGTTACGTTAAGTTGTTTCAAGCCGGCGCCCTCACCCATCCTGAGTCTGTGCGACGGTCACAAATGTGCCGCCCGTCTTTGGTTCATGAATGAACACAAAATCGTCGGTCAAAATCATCGCCTTTTCATCCAGGTCAAAATACCCACTGTGTCGACGAACTCGAGCCGTGCGTCCTGCCGCAGCTCATCCAGAAGCTGCTTCACGCCCCGTTAACACGAGAGACGGGAAACAAAGCACCGCCACCGTCTCGCCCACGCCTGCCTTGGTTAGGTTCGCGTACAGCGCGGCCATGTCCTTCGGGCCAAATTCGCCGCCTTTGACGCCTTTGAAGTTCAAATGAGGATCGATGGTGTACACACGAGAACCGCTGCCGGTCTGCGACCCAAGCGCCAGGGCCACGGTCGAGCGGCCGCGATACGTCCCGATTTCAACGACGACGTTGTCGGGTGAAACTTTGCTAGCCAGGCGCACCAACACCCGCATTTCTTTCGGGGAAATTTGTCCTTCAATTTCCCGGGCGATGCGGACAGCCTTCTCCACGGGGTCCCCGGTCCCGATCCGCTTCAAAAAACGCCCTCAACTGGTCATTAAGATTCCGCCCACGTCGCCGAAAAAGGTGGAAGAATTCTGGTGCAGAAATTGATTCGGTGATGTTAACATAAGCATGGAATCCTTAACAAACTGGGATTTGAAATTCTGCTCTGTTCGCTTAAGCTCTAAGCTGCTCTTACGCTCACGTTGCGTCTGCGCTTCGATGATCGCTTTCGATGCGCCGGATGGGCCATGCCCGGTCGTGGCGGATTGGATCGGTGCGGATTGCTGTAGCGAAAATTCAGATACATTAAATCACCTTAAGCAGCTTGGGTCAGAATGATGTCCGGGTGGCCCCAGGCGGTTGCCCGCCCGAGGCTCCCACAGACCCGTACGTGCATTTTTGATGCATACGGTTCCTCGGATCACGGTCTCGCTGCACGAGAATATACCGAGTGGACCACCCGCGCCGACGGAAGCGGA
>DASXUF010000176.1 GCA_036504975.1 Candidatus Binatia bacterium
ATCGCGGAAGTGGTCGCCTAAACCTTGGTTGTCGGAGATGATGACGATCGCCGGATATTTTCCGGCGGCGCTAGGTCTGGACAGATACCCAAAGACGGTTCCCGCCTTGCCCGGATATTGTACCTCGCCGGATTTCAAAGCGGGGTCGTTTGGATCTGTAAAGGCGGCATGGGCCGACGGTGAGAGCAGCGAATCGATCAGGCTCGTCGCCGCAGCCATGCTCCCCGTCAAAATTACCGCCTTTTGAATAAACTCGCGGCGGCTGATTTTCCCGTCGCGGTATTCTTCGACAAGTTTTTTTATTTCCTCTGGCACGATTGCCTCCTTAACTCTCAAGATGCTTTTTAAAGAACTCCAGCGTCCTAGCCCAGGCCTCCTTCGCCGCTTCTTCGCGGTAACTTCGCGGGCTCGTATCGTTATTAAACGAATGCGGCGCACCGGCGTAAATCTTGTACTCGAAAGATTTACCGTATTTCTTCATCGCCTCGTCCAGTTTCGGCGCGCCCGACGTGACCCGTTCGTCCGCTCCGCCGTATTGACCCAACACGGGAGCTATAATGTTTTTGACGTCGTCAAGGTTCGACGGGTTGCTGCCGTAATAAATCACCGACGCCGCGAGATCTTTACTCCGCGTAGTGAACATCAGGGCCCGGCTGCCGCCCCAGCAGAAACCCACGACGCCGATTTTCGGGCGCACGAAATTTTGCGCCTTTAAAAAGTTAATCGCGCCGTTGAGATCCCTGACGATCGTATCGTCGTTTACTTTCCGGGTGCCCTCGGTAGCCGCCGCCGAAGACGGGAAAGAGGCCGTTCCACCTTGCCGCGACAACAGGTCAGGCGTCAGAGCGACATAGCCGGCCTTGGCGATGCGCCGGGCCACGTCGTGGATATGATCATCGATACCGGAGTTTCCGTGGATGACAATCACCGCGGGAAACTTTCCGTCTCCCTTCGGCCTGGTTAGGTAACCGCCGATCGCCGCGCCGTCTTCGGCGGCGAACTTGACATCCGAGGACGTGAGCGCCGGATCGTTGGGATCTACCTGGGCAGCATGGGCCGCGAGTGAGAGCAGCGAATCGATAAGACTGGTAGCCACGGCCAGGCTCCCGGTTAAGACCACAGCCTGTTGGATGAATTCCCTGCGGCTGATTCCGCCATCGCGATATTTCTGAATCAGCTCTTCCACGTTTGTAAGCATATCGCCTCTGTCGCCGGGTAGGTATCTCCACCTGCCTTAGAACTTAATCATGTCGATCCTGGTTAAGGTGACCCCTCTGGTAGCGGGGGAGTTCGCTATATGCCACGTTACATACTGCTCGATGTAGGTGCTCGGCGCCGACATTCCGTCCACAGGGACAATGACCTGAAAACCTCTCACCACGGCCCCGCCGGTCGTAGAGAGAACAGCCCCGTTAGCCCAGGTTCCCACGAGGATCACTGTCGTGATGCCTTTCTCTTTTAGGATCTTTTCCAGATCCGTTTTAAAAAACTTATCCGCATTCGATTCAACAATTGGTTCTCCCTCACGGGGGGCTACCTCTTTCCATATGTCGGCTGGTGTTGCTTTACCGCCCAAACTGTAGATGACAGATACCCCTTTGGCCCTAGCCTGGTTGACTAGGCCTTGGAGCTTAGGGACGGAACTGACACAGCGTGGAGTCCTCTCGGCGTTACAGATTGGCTTTACTATATCTAGGACGAGGAGCGCGGTAACTTTGGAGTCGATCGTTACCGGTTTCAACTCTGGCGCGTTAGGGGCCTTCACCGTCGGCCACTCATCCACGATAGTCTGAGCGAACGTATAAGTTTCGATGCCGGAACTGAAGAGGCATACTAAAACTACGCCGCCCGCGACAAAAACTGTCGGCAATGGAAACAGTCGCCAGCCTGACCGACCCTTGCAAAGATCCTCCCTCCGCCCCTGAATTTTTTCTTTCATCTTTCTCTCCGCTATAATCCTAAGAGCTGCTCGATCTTTGCTTGATCGAAACCGACTATTGCCGCCCCGTCTTCGGCGGCGAACTTGACATCCGAGGATGTGAGCGCCGGATCGTTGGGATCTACCTGGGCAGCATAACCCGCTGTGGAAAACAGCGAATCGAAGACTCGTAGCCACGGCCAGGCTCCCGGTTAAAAATGCCGCCTGCCGGATAAATTCCTGCCGCCTCATTTTGCCCGCGTGAAATTCTTGGACGAGTTGTCCTACAGTCTCACCCATCGCGGTCCTTCGACTCAATATTTGATCATGTCGGCCCTGGTGAGCGTCACCTGTTGTCCGACACCGGGAGCATTGGCCAGATGATACGCGGTGTACTGCTCGAAGTAGGTGTTTTCGGACGACATCCCGTCTACGGGCACGATAACTTTAAAGCCCCTATACGCGGCCTGGCTGCCCGTATTGAGAACCGCGCCGTGCGCGGCCGTCCCGGTGACGATCACCGTCTTGATGCCCTTGTCCTTGAGGATTTTTTCCAAATCGGTCCCCAAAAATTTGTCCGCCATCGCCTTGACCATAGGTTCGCTCCCGAGCGGCGCCACCTCTTTAAGAATGTCGGCCGGCGTCGACGAGGTCGTTACACTGTAGATGACCGTTGCTTTGTTGGACCGGGCCTGTTTCAACAAGCCTTGCACCTTCGGGGCCGATGCCACGCAGCGAGGCCGACGCTCGTTGTTGCAGCCCTGTTTTACGAAGTCGAGGACGAGCAGCGCGGTCGTCTTCGCGTCGAGCGTCACCGGCTTTAGCTCCGGCGCAGCGGGCGGCTTGACCGTACCCCATTCATCGATGATCGTCTGCGCCGAGCCGCACGCCGCGATGATCAGCAGGCTCATAACGCTAACGGCAATAGCAAGATACCTTTTTCCAGCATCCATTGTCGCCTCCTCTAGAGTCCTAGAAGCTTCTGAAGCTTTTCCACATCGAAGCCGACCACCGCTTCGCCGTCGATCAAAGTCACCGGCGTGCTCTGAAATCCCAGCGCCAACAGCTCTTTCAGCGCCGCGGGGTCCTCGCGCACGTTCTTGTCCACGAAGGAGATTCCCTTTTGAGAAAGAAACTCTTTCTCTCGGTGACAGGGCCCTCATCCCGGCTGGGTGAAAACCACGACTACTTTCGCCATTAATTCCTCCTTCAAATCCCGCGGCCGGTTACTGGGAAAAAAGCCTAGCCTTTGAACGGATTCAAGTCAATTCCCAAAACGGGTGGCCGCCGACCGCCTCGCGCGGGACGAGGCTTGCGCTTTAAAAAGAACCATCGCTCTGTTAGCCTTTCAGCCTAACGTTCTCTCGATAACGAGACGGCATGGCCAATTTCCGTACAAGCCTAAGACAGAAAAGGCGGCAGATCGCCGGCCTGCTCCTTCCCGCGCTTCTGCTCACGTTTTTTTTCGTCCTCGGCGGACGGACCAACGAGATTCCGACTACAGTCCCGGAGTCCTCAACCGGCGAGGAGCTGGCGCGGCACGTTCGCGCGCTGGCTTCGGAGGAAATGATGGGAAGAGGCGTCGATACTCCGGGAATCGCCTTGGCCAGGGATTACATCGCGCAGGAATTCAAAAGCTACGGCCTCTTTCCCGGCGGCGACAACGGCAGTTACTTCCAGCGGCTGGACGTGGTCACGGGCGTCGAAGTGAAAGAGCCGAGCGCCGCGGCACTGGATAAGGGCGCCGACTTGAAGCTCACCACGGACTGGATTCCGCTGGGCTTTTCCGATTCAGGGACGGTCGAAGCGGGCCTCGTCTTCGCCGGCTATGGCATCACCGCCAAGGACTACGTCTACGACGACTACGCGGGCATCGACGTCAAAGGCCGGATCGTGCTCGTGCTGCGCTACGAGCCGCCGCCGAAGAACGGCAACAGCCCGTTTCGTAAGCTTCCCGAGGCGTCGAGATACGCCACGCTGCAAGCCAAGGCCGCCAACGCCCGCGAGCACGGTGCCGCCGGTCTCATCCTGGTGGATTTTTCGCCCAAGCAGGGACAAAACGAGCTGCTGTCGCTCCGTCGCAGCTTGGGACGGAGCCAAGACGATCTGATCGCCGTGCAGGTCAGGCGCGAGGTGGTCGAGCGGCGGCTCGCAGCCGAAGGGCTGTCGCTGGCCGAGCTGAAAGACAAAATCGACCGCGACGAAAAACCCGCATCCGTCACCATCCCCGCCGTACGCGCTTCCCTGACCGTGAAGCTCGGGAAGATCACCCGGCCGAGCGACAACGTGGTCGCCGTTCTCCCCGGCGCCGACCCCAAATTGAAGCAGGAGAATATCGTCATCGGCGCGCACTACGACCATATCGGCTTGGGCTACTTCGGCACCGGCAGCTCGAAGACCGAAGGCCAAATCCATCACGGCGCCGACGACAACGCCTCGGGGACCGCCGTGATGATGAGCGTGGCGGCGAGGCTCGGCCGGATGGGCGAGCGGCCGCCGCGGACCATCGTCTTCGTCGCTTTTACGGGCGAAGAGCTGGGGCTGCGCGGGTCGAGATACTTCGTCGATCATCCGCCTTTTCCCACCGCCTCGACCAGGGCGATGATCAATCTGGATATGGTGGGCCGGATGAAAGACGATCAGGTCACGGCCGCCTCCGTGGACAGCGCCAAGGAGTTCCGCGCGCTCGTCGGCCGCGCCGCCGAAGGGCTCAAGGTCACGATGAGACCGGGAGGCGGAAGCAGCGACCACGTCTCTTTCCACAGAAAGGAAATCCCCGCCTTACACTTCACGACCGGCATTCACCCAGACTATCACCGTCCCTCGGATACCTGGGAAAAGCTGAATATCCAGGGGATGGCGAAGATCAACGATATGTTGTTCAAGCTCGCAAGAGAAATCGCCGCCGCCAAAGAAGGATTCACGTTTGTCAAAGTTCCTTCGACCCGGGACGGCTAGCCCCACTTCTCGCCGCCGGGCTCGAGATCTTTGATGATTACCCTGCCCTTCTCGATGACGAAGTCGAAGGTCCAGGGAGGCCGGGGCGCGGGACCGGCAAGCACTTTCCCGTTTTGCGCGGGATCGAAGATACTCTGGTGGCACGTGCACACGAGCATGGGATGGGGAAACTCTTCCGGCGACAGCGGATAGGGCACGTCCTGGCGCTGCCGGTAAAAATTGATCGGGCAGCCCTCGTGAGGGCAAATGCGGCTCACCGCGTAGAGGTTGTCTTTGAGCCCGAGCCGTTTTCCGATCGCATCGGGCAGTTTGATGAGATACCCCGGAAACGCGCTGGGTTGAAGACCGCGATGAGTCTTGATCCGCTTCGTGAACTCGAACTCGACAAACGACCAAGGGACGGCCAAATCTTTGAGCGGGACGGCCAGCGGCGCTTGGGCCGCGGCGTAGGCGCGCGCTTTGCCGAAAAACGAAAAGGGCAGGAACAAGCCCGCCCTCAATAGATAGCCGACGAATCTCCTTCGCTTCACAGCCCCCGTTCCCCGGGCCGCACCGGATGCTCGCTGCTCAAACCGCCGGGATTTCCGGGCGCCCAACTCGAGACCGCGGGATCGACTCCGGTGACGATGATATCGTTTCCCTTGATCTCGAAGTCGAATTTCCAGAGCGCCAGCTTCGCCTCGCTGCCTTTGATGGGTTCCGCTCCCTTGGCGGCGTCGAAGAGACTTCGGTGGCAGGGACAGTAAAAGACCGGGTGGGTAACCTTTTTACCGGTCATTCCTTCGATATCGGCCGCATCGGAAATAAAAGCGGTCTTGCAGCGCTGGTGCGTGCAGTACAGATTGACGACCTCGAATTTTTCCTTTGCGCCCGCGCCGCGCTGCCGGGCCAGGTCGTCGGGCAAGCGGACGACCAATCCGGGCAGATATTCTTCCCTGACCGTATCGCCTTTCGTGTCCTTGCCCTTGACCTTTACGAAGTACTCAAAGGAGGCGGTGCTCCACGGCTTGTCCAACTGAGAAACGCTCGCGACCTTAAATTTGGTCCCGGCGCCGGCGGCCTGGGCATCCGATTTCACGAGCCGGCTCACGACCCCCTCCAGAAACCTGACAAAGGGCAAAGCCAAAAACAGCTTCAGCAGCGTTCGTCTGCCGAGAACCTTCAAAACTCCGGCCATGGAGATCTCCCCTTTTGCTTTTTTGCTTTTTTACTTTTTTACTTTTATTTACTCCAGCCGGACGAGTTTGCTGTTGCCGTTATCCGCGTACCAGACGTAGCCCTCCGGATCGACCACGATGTTGCGGACGCGGCTTCTTCTCAGCGGCATGGGCCATTCGGTCCATTTTCCCGTCTTGGGCTCGAACCGGCTCACCTGATTGCTGATGTATTCGGCGACATAGAGAACGCCGGCGCCATCGGACGCGAGAGCGTAGGTGCCGCTCTGCGGCGACGAAGGCGGGACGAACTCTTTCATCTCTAAAGTCTTGGGATGGATGTAGCCGATCTTGTGGGCGTTCCACGCCGCGTACCAAATTTTTCCCTCGGGATCCAGCGTCAATCTGCGCGGTCCCGATTTGGGCGTCGGCGTCTTATGCTCTGTGATCGTGCCCGTTTTGGTATCCAGCTTCCCGACGAACTCGCTTCCGACCGCCGCAAACCAAAGATTGCCGTCCAAATCGACTTGGATACCGTAGGGGCTGGCTCTCCTCGTCTGCGTCATGAATTCCCAGGTCTGTCCGGTCTTGGGATCGAGCTTGACGATGGAGCTCAACCATTGGTTGCTGGCGTAGAGAAAGCCGTCCTTTCCCATCATCGGCGTATGAATTCTCCCGACGCCGCCTTGCGCCCCTTCCCGCGTCCCTCCGGGCGGCACCGGGAAGTCGGTGATCATGCCGCTCTTGGGATCCAGGCGCCCGATCTTGTCCTTCCCGGCCTGCGTAAACCAGACGATTCCGTCCTTATCGACGGTAATCCCGTGCGGCTGCGCCTCGGGTGTCGGAATCAGATACTCGATATACTCTTTCTTCCGGGGATCGAATTTGCCGACTCGATTGGCGCCGATCTCGACAAACCAAATATTGCCCTGGCTGTCGGCCGCCAAACAATGGGGGGCCGCGTAGTCCCGCGGCAGATCGAAAACCGTGTATTTGCCCTTGATCTGGCGCGCGCCGGGCCGAAACCCAATGAAAGAATCGGCGCCGTTGGCGTAGACATCCGCGGCGAGCCCGAACAGGGCCAAGCACAGCGCGGCCATAAACCCGCAACTCATTTTGCAAGAATACATGGACACCTCGCTTTCCTACGGTTGGCCCGGGGATTCCGATGCGATTCTAGGGGCGCGCGAACGGCTCTGTCAACCGCGCGCCGCCACTTTCGTATGGCGGGCGAATCGGAGCTATGGTATGGATGAACCATACATCTCCGAACCTAAGGAGGCATCAGCGTCATGATCAAGCTGTATCATTTCCCGCAGTCCAGCAACTCGCGCAAAGTGCGGATCGCGCTGATCGAGAAGGGGCTGGAGTTCGAGCGCGTCCTGATCGACCTAACGAAGAAGGAGCAAAAAAATCCCGATTACCTGAAAATCCACCCGTTCGGCCAGGTGCCGGCGCTGGACGACGAAGGCTTCATCGTTTACGACTCCACGATCATCAACGAGTACCTCGAGGACGAGTATCCCTATCCCCCGCTGCTGCCCAAGGACTCCGATGGCCGGGCCCGGGCGCGGACGATGGAAGATCTGCGGGACAACTATTTCAACCCCGCGGCGGGCCAGATCAACCGGGAAATGCGCAAGCCGGAGGGCGAGCGCAACCAGCAGGCGATCGACGCCGGCAAGGCGGAGATCTTCAAGTGCTTCGACAGGATCGAAAAAGAGCTGCAAGGAAAAGAATGCCTCGCGGGAGAGTTCAGCCTCGCCGACGTCGCCTTCATGCCCAACCTGGACGCGTTGGAGCGCCTCAACATCACGCTCGATCCCAAATACAAAAACACACTGGCCTGGATCGCCCGGCTCAAGGCCCGGCCGAGCTGGGCGGGCTCGGCACAATGAGAAAAGTTTCGGGTTTCGAGTTTCGAGTTTCGGGTTTTAACCAAACCAGCAAGCGTTAAAGCGACAGCTGATGTCGTGGAATATCGTCCTCGCTTGGCTGGTTCACCTTTATACCGCCTCCGGCGTCGTTCTAGCTCTGCTCTCGATTTTTTTGATCGAACGAGCCGACTTTCAAAACGCCTTCCGGCTCATGGCCTTGGCCGTCGTGATCGACGCCAGCGATGGAACCTTGGCCCGCGCCGCGCGCGTCAAAGAACGGATACCCTGGTTCGACGGCGACCGGCTCGAAGACATCATCGATTATCTGAACTACGTCCTCGTCCCCTGCCTGCTCCTCATTCGCGCCGGCCTGCTGCCCGAGCGCGACGCGCTGTGGCTCGCTGCGGTTCCCATGCTGGCGAGCGCCTACGGCTTTTGCCAGAAGGAGGCCAAGACCGCGGACCATTTTTTTCTCGGCTTTCCCTCCTACTGGAACATCGTCGCCTTGTATTTGTACGCCATTGAGACGCCGCTCTGGGTCAACGGCTTTCTCATTCTCGCCCTCTCCGTCCTCGTTTTTGTCCCGATCAAATACGTCTACCCGAGCCGGAGCCCGGCTTTTCGGGGCCTCACGATCGCGCTGGGAATCGTCTGGGGGGTTCTGATGCTCGCGACGATTCATTATCTTCCCACGCCGCCGCGCCTCGTCGTGTTTTCTTCGCTGCTTTTCCCCGCGTATTATACGGCGTTGTCTTTCTGGCTCGCCGCGCGGCGAGCCCCGGGCAAGCGGAAATGAATTGACCCTCTGGCCCGCTATCGGGTATCATTGCGAATCAGAGCTGGACGCGGACACCGGTCGCTCCGCGGGCGAACCGCCTCCGGGCAGTTCAAGGGCTGCAGGTCGGCTCGCGCATAGACCGCATGAGGTGAAAGTGAAGAAAGAGACTCCGGAGACCACCCAACGTACGGCGAAACTTGGCGAGCTGCTGGTGCAGGAAGGCTTGATCACCGCCAAGCAGTTGGAAGAAGCCGTAGCCGTTCAGAAAAAGCAACAGATCTACATGCCGCTGGGCGAGATCTGCGTCGATCTCAAGTTCATCACCCGAGACCAGCTCAAAAAAACCTTAGGCACGAATCAAAACCGCATCGCGTTGGGAGAGCTCTTGACGAATCTGGGCCTGGTCACTCCGGAACAGGTTCGCGACGCTCTCAAGCAACAGAAAGTCAGCCGGAAAAAAATCGGCCAGATCCTGGTCGAGAAGGGATATCTCACGAACAACGCGCTGATCAGCGCGCTCAACCTGCAGCTCGGCGTCCCCAAGATCACGCCGCACCCGAGCTTGATCGACAAGAGCCTGCTCAGAGGCGTCAACGAGACGTTTCTCCGGAAGAACGAGGCCTTGCCGGCCTTCAAACAGGGGGGCGAGCTGACCGTCCTCATGGCCGATCCCTTGAACCAGGCCGCCATCGCCGACCTGGAAAAATTCTTCGGCTGCAAGATCCAGCCGGCGATCGCCTCCGCCGACGAAATTCAAAACGCCATCAGCCAGTGCTTTCGGGTAGATCTGAAAACCGGCCTTTCGACGTCGGAGGCGCAGAAAGACCTCGTCATCGGACAGACCGACGTCTCGACCGAGTCGGGTGACACGACCGTCGGCATCGTCAACTACGTCATCTCCGACGGTTTCCGGGAGCGGGCGAGCGATATCCACATCGAGGCGCAGGAAAAGGGGCTTCGCGTCCGCTACCGCATCGACGGCGTCCTTTATCACAAGACCGATCTGCCGCTGTTTCTTGCGCCGCCCGTGATCTCTCGCATCAAAGTCCTCTGCGGGCTCGACATCGCGGAAAAGCGGCGGCACCAGGACGGCCGCATCGAGGCCAAGGTCATGGGCAAGGAGATCGATCTGCGGGTCTCCACTTACGCGGCGGTCTACGGTGAAAGCATCGTGATCCGCATCCTGCAACGCCAGACCAACCTGATCGATCTCGACCTGCTGGGATTCAATCCCGCCAATCGCCTCAGGTACGCAGAGCTATTGGACCAACCGTCGGGCATCATGCTGGCGACCGGACCTACGGGCAGCGGCAAGACGACCACGCTTTACGCATCGCTCAACTACCTGAACAACATGTTTCGCAAGATCATCACCGTCGAAGACCCGGTGGAGTTCACCCTCGACGGCATCGTCCAGGGGAATCTCGATCCGAAGCTGGGCCTTTCCTACTCGGACTTTCTCAAGTCGATGATGCGCCAGGACCCGGACGTCCTCATGGTGGGCGAAATCCGCGACCGCGAAGGGGCGGAAGCCGTCATCCAGGCGGCGCTGACCGGCCACAAGGTGCTCACCACCTTTCACACCGACGACACGACCGGCGCCCTGCTCAGGCTGCTCGACATCGGCATCGACCCCTTCCTGATCGCTTCGACCGTTTCTGCCGTGGTCAGTCAACGCCTGGTGCGGGTGCTGTGCCAGAACTGCCGGCAGCCGTTCGTCCCGCGCCAGGAGATGATCGCCTCGTTCCTCGTCGATCTCCGCGGCGTGGAGTCGTTCACCTTCTATCAGCCCAAGGGCTGCATGCATTGCAACGGCACCGGATTCAAGGGGCGCGTCGCCCTGCACGAGCTTCTGGTCGTCAACGACGCCATCCGCGAGGCCGTCATGAGCCGCAAGACCTCCACGCAGATTCGACTGATCGCGCGCGACCAGGCCCATCTCATCTCCATGCGCGAGGACGGCTTTTACAAGGCCACGCAGGGCGTGACCACGCTGGAGGAGGTCGTGCGCATGGTGTTTCATCAGGAAAGCGACGCGCTGTCCGCTCGCCCTCTCGACGAGGTCATCGCCCTCTGCGAAGGAAAGGCGCCGCCGGAGGCGCGCCCTTCGAGAAAAACGGAATACAAAGTCATCGAGAGAGCGCCGTTGGAAAACGTGCCCGTTCAGGTCTTCACGAGCGACTCGGCTTCCGGCGCGCTGGAAGGCGAATCGTATCGCATCCGTTTCGACGCCAACACGGTCGAATCGGAGACCGAGCGAATCGCGGACTTCTTCGAGGCCTACCGAAAGATCAAGCAGGAGTTGGGGGAGACGATCGACGGCGAATATTTGGGCGATTTCGCTGATTTCATCATCGACACCGTAAAACGGTTGAGGACGTCCGAAGGCGCGGAGTTCGCCGAGTTCTCGCTCCACGTCAGGGACAACACAGACCGGATTTTCGTCGAAACGCTGCTGCCGCAGAAGGACCCCACGCCGTCGCCGCGGTCGAGCCGTGAGGCGGGTATGCGGCAGGTCGGCTATTTGAAATAGAGGATAGAATGGCCATGGCGGCAAAGAAACTGCGGTCGGAGAAAACCTCGCCGGCAAAAGCGCCGTTGGGATCGAGAAAGATCGAGGAGGTCGATTTTCACGAGTATCTCAAAAACAAAAAAGAGCGGCGCTACATCGAGGAAATCGGCGTTGCGGAGTACTTAAAAAAGAAACGGCAGCCCGCCGCTCCTTAGAGCCGATAGCCGCGTCCGCCGACGATTATTTTGCGCTCCGTCATCTTTTTGCCATTTGCACAGAGTTCCGCTACTATGCGTCGGTAATGGGCCGCTTGAAGAAACCCGCATCCCTGACGTTTCTGCTCGTGACGGCCGCGGCTCTCGGCGCCTACCTCTTCATTCGTTCGGCGTCGCACGGACTGGGCGCCGCCGCTCAAGCGCGCGCTCCGAAATATATTTTTATTTTTCTCGCCGACGGCGCCGGCATCGCCGGCATGGAAGCCGCCCGCATGTACAACCGCGTCGTCAACAACGAAGGGCTGAACATACCCGACAAGATCATCAAGGAGGGATCGCTGGGTCTCATCACCGTCCACCCGGCGGATTCTCTCACGACCGACTCCGCGGCGGCCGCGACGGCGATGGCCTCCGGCTGCAAGGCGAAGATCGGTGCCCTCGGCATCTGCGCCGACGGCAGGGTGCCCAAGACGGTCATGGAGATCGCCAAGGACAGGGGCATGCGCATAGGGCTGGTGACGACCGCGGCCATTTACGACGCCAGCCCGGCGGCCTTTACCGGCCACGTCTCCGACCGGAAGTTTTTCAGCCTGATCGTCGATCAGTACCTCCGCGCGGGACCGGATCTTCTTTTGGGCGGCGGGCGCGACCAGTTTATTGCGCAGAACCAGCCGGGGAGCGGCCGCAAGGACGACCGCGACATGATCGACGCCTTTGCCAAGCAGGGCTACGTCTACGCCTCCGACAAAAAGGAGCTTTCCCGCTCCAAAGGGAAAAAGCTGTTGGGGCTTTTCGCTCCGCAGGAGATGAGCTTCGAGCTCGACCGCGACAAGGACAAGGAGCCGTCTTTATCAGAGATGACCGAGACCGCGATCCGCTTTCTCGAAGAGAACAACCGCCGCGGCTTCATGGTCTTCATCGAAAACGAGAATACGGATGCCGCCGGCCATATGACCGACGTCGCGTCGGTGATCCACGCCTATCGGGAGTTCGACCGCGCCGTCGGGTTGGCTTACGAGTTTTACCGCAAGCACCCGCGCGAGACGCTCATCCTGGCGACTTCGGACCACGACAGCGGCGGGCTCGGCTTCACGTTGGCCCTGGAAGAGCCTTCGGGCCGTCACGCGAAGCGCGTGGCCGCCACCGTGGCGGATTTCCATAAGATCGCTTCGATCTCGATCTCGCTCAAAAAAGCCGCCGAGATCCTCGGGCCCGACCCGACTTCGGACGGAGTCGATCGCCTGATGAAAGAGCGCTTCAATGGATTCACGCTGGCGCCGGACTTGAAAAAAATGCTCCTCGCCAAGCAACTGCCGGGGCGGAACATCTATACGGACCCGGTCGCCAACACGCTCGGCATGATGGTGGCCAACAATACGCAGGCGTACTGGGGCGCGTCGGGGCACACGAGCCAGCCGGTATTCGTCGCGGCCCTGGGCGTCGGCTCGGAGTTGTTCCGCGGCTATCAGGACAATACCGACTTCGCCAAACATCTCTTCACCCTCCTCAGGGAAAAAAATTCGGAATAGCGCGATCCCGCACCCGAGCCGCGGACATTTTGCTTCCTCACTAGCTTGCGGTGTCCCGAGACAGACTATAGGATGTTATCCGATTTACCTCGAACGCGAAGGACGTATGGCCAATCCGGGCGGCGACGGAAACGATCGAATCGGCGTATTGGTCGGTGGCGGACCGGCCCCTGGAATCAACGGAGTCATCAGCGCGCTCACCTTAGAAGCGCGCAATCGCGACCGCCAGGTCCTCGGCATATACGACGGCTTCCAGTGGCTCATGGCGGGCGACACGGAAAGAGTGAAGCTGCTGGACCACGACGACGTGTCGCGGATTCACTTCCAGGGCGGCTCCATTTTAAATACTTCGCGGGCCAACCCGACGAAAAAACCCGAGCACCTCGAAGCGGTTTTGGCCTCTCTCAGACAGTTGGGAATCGGCTGCCTCGCCACTATAGGCGGCGACGACACGATGTTCGCCGCCAGCCAGTTGGCCAAGCGCGCCGCCGGAAGCATCCGAATCTGCCACGTGCCGAAGACCATCGACAACGACCTCCCGCTCCCCGGCGACATTCCCACGTTCGGTTTCGAGACCGCGCGCGAGCTGGGCTTCCGCCTGGTGCATAACCTGATGGAAGATTCGCGCGCCACGAAGCGCTGGTATTTCGTCGTCGTCATGGGCCGCTCCGCCGGCCACCTCGCGCTCGGCATCGGCAAAGCGGCCGGCGCGACCCTCACCGTTATCCCCGAAGAGTTCGAAGGGCAGGTGCGGCTCGAGACGCTGTGCGATCTGCTCGAAGGGGCGATTTTAAAGCGCAAGGCGCTCTGGGGAAGGCTCGACGGCGTAGCCTTGATCGCCGAGGGCTTGCTGGAGCGCCTCACCCCCGAGGAGATGACCGCCATCGAAGGGGTGCGCATCACGCGCGACGACTACGGCCATCTGCGTCTCGCCGAGATGGACCTCGCGTTCATATTGAAAACCCAGGTGGAGCGCCGCTTTGTCGAACGGGGCGAGCGCATCAGCATCACGCACAAGAACATCGGTTACGAGGTGCGCTGCGCGCCGCCGCTGGCGTTCGATTGCGAATACGTGCGCGCCTTGGGCTACGGCGCGGCGGAGTTTCTCCTGAGCCCGAGCCCGGAGGCGGCCCGGGTCCACGGCGCTTTGGTCTGTCTCGACAACGGCAAGCTTCGCTACTTGAACTTCGACGAGCTGCTCGACCCGCACACGGGCAGGACCAAGGTCCGCCTCGTGGACGTCGGCAAACCCTCTTACAAGGTCGCGCGGGAATACATGATTCGTCTCGAGCGGGAAGACTTCGACAGCCCGGAGAAGCTCGGCGCTCTGGCCGAGGCCGCGTCCACCGGCAACGGAAGCTTGAGCCCCGAACAGTTTCAAAAAAAATTCCGCTACCTGGTGACGGAGATCCGAGGAGGGATTTAACATGACGGCGCGAGTCGCAATCAACGGTTTCGGCAGGATCGGCCGGCTGTGTCTTCGCGGGATGCTCGAGCGGCACAAAGATAATTTGTCCGTCGTGGCGGTGAACGATATGGCCGATCCGGCGACCAACGCCCATTTGTTTCAATATGATACCAACTACGGTCCCTTCGCCGGTTCGGTGGAGGCCGGAGAAGGCACGATCAGGATCGACGGCCGAGAGATCCGCGTGTTGAACCACAAGGATCCCTCTCAACTTCCCTGGAAACAGCTCGGCGTCGATATCGTCATAGAATCAACCGGAATCTTCACCGACGCGAAGAAGGCCCGCGCCCACCTTGAAGCCGGCGCCAAGAAGACGATCATCACCGCGCCGGCGAGCAACGAAGACATCACTCTGGTGCTCGGCGTGAACGATTCCAGGTACGAGCCCAAAAAGCATCACATCGTCTCCAACGCCTCGTGCACGACGAATTGCCTCGCGCCGGTGGCCAAGATCCTGCACGATACCTTCGGCATCGAAAGAGGCCTGATGACCACGACCCACGCGTACACGAACGACCAGCGCATCCTGGATCTGATCCATCCGGATTTGCGCCGCGCCCGGGCCGGCGCGATGAACATCATTCCGACCTCTACCGGCGCCGCCAAGGCGATCGGCCTAGTCCTCCCGGAGCTCAAGGGCAAGCTTCACGGACTTTCGCTCCGGGTGCCCACTGCCACCGTGTCGATCGTCGATCTGGTCGCGGACCTGAAAAAATCAGCCTCGGAAGACGAAATCAACGCGGCCCTCAAGGAAGCCTCGGAGAACCGCCTCAAAGGCCTTCTCGCTTACTGCGACAAGCCGCTGGTTTCGAGCGATTTCCGCGGCCATCCCGCCTCATCGATCGTCGATGCGCTGTCAACGACCGTCTTAGAGGGGAAAATGGTCAAGGTCCTGGCGTGGTACGACAACGAGTGGGGTTATAGTTGCAGAGTGGGCGACCTGGCGGCGTTCATGGCCCGGGCCGGCAACGCGGGCGGCGGCTAAAGATTTCATGACGCCGGGATAAATTTGTAACTCGATGATTTTTATGCCCCGCGTCACCGCGCATCTGGTTTTCATCGCAGCCTGGGCCCTCGGCGAGAGTCTTATTTCCGCTCAGCCCGCAGCGCTCGATAACGATTTGTCCCCGACCGTCGCGTATCTCATCGACTTTGTCGCCAACTCCGACGTCACCTTCATCCGCAACGGCAAAGCCCATACTTCCAGGGAAGCCGCCAAGCACATGCGGGACAAGTACGGCCATTTCAAGAAAGAGGTCAAGACGCCGGAAGATTTCATTCGTCTGGCGGCCAGCAAAAGCGAGATCTCCGGACAGCCGTACCTCGTGAGGACCAAAGACGGAAAAGAGATAAAAGCCGCCGAATGGCTCGGCAAGGCTCTCAACGAATACCGGCAGCAGAACGTCTCGAACCAAAGATGATTTATAGTTCGGGCAGGACCACTTGTTAGGCCGACGGCGGAAGTTTAACCCTGACTGATCTTTCTGTACTCGCCCGCGCTTCTTCCCTAAGATCAATGATCCGGTGTAATCGACTTTCCTCGTTACGATCCGGTCCGGCGGCGATATGGGGTTGCGCGGAACAGTGATGACACGGCGCAAGTAGAGGAACGACCAGGACTCTATCGCGCGTAAGGCGCCGCAGCGTAAACTTTTCTTTGCACGCGCGGCAGCGCAGAATAACCGTCCACGTGGTTGTAGCGTCAGCCATGTGGACCTTATTATGCCGAGCGGAAAATTAATTTCCTATTGGGTGTTTCCCTTAATTCCCTTCAGGTATTTCCCTGGTTCGCCTCGACTAATCGACGTAAACGTGAGCGCCGAACGGGTGCACGCCGACGCCCGCGCCGTAGCCCCCCACGCCGACGCTCGCCGAGACGCATCCTGATACAAGCAACAAACCCAGAAGAAGTGGGACAGCAAGCAACTTGGCCTTTTTCATTGCTTCACCTCCTCTTGAAGAAACTTATTCATCGCACTCTTACTTTTCCAACAGGAATCGAATCGATCAACCCGAGTGAATACCCGAACAAGGTTAAGCGTCCCGGGCGCGAATCCAGTTAACACGACTCAGGTGAAAACCCGTATTGCTTTCTTGTGTGAAACACCCGATAGAAGTTTTAGCTTTTCCGTCTTAATATCCAACAACCGGCATGACAAGCACGAGAACATGGACGGTCGTTCTCCGCTGCTACGTGTGCAGCGGGAAATTTACCCTGCGTCATCTCACCCTCGAAAGAGTTTTGACGCTCACGCTCGTTACTCCTTGCCCTCATTGCGCCGCGCGCCCTTGGATCGCCAGTGGATCTTACTCCGACGAACATAGCACTGTGCATCGGATATTCGACCTTCGGGAAGAAACGGACGCAACGTACAGAAAATCCCCGAATGCCGACACGTGGCACTTCGCTCAGAGTTGCTCTCGCTGGCCCAGCGGCGATTACCTGGAGCTGGACCTCCTGCCGAGCGTCGGCGAGCTGTGCAACGAATGCAGAGCCCTAAAGGGCAAACACGGCAATAGCTGACCGGAGCCTAATAAAGCATCCTTACCGACGCCTATTGCCACGCGCCTTTTGCCTTTTTCCCGACCTTGACTTTTCTCCCCTTCTGCCGCGATAATTCCGTGAGTTAAATTTAGGATCGCGCACGCGTCATGCCTCGCATTAAGTTGAGCTTCATTTCCGGAACCAACGAACGGGTCGCGCCGCTTATCGACGGCACGGTCCAACCCGAAGGCGTCGAGCTGCTCGTCACGCTTTCGGACCCGTCGGAAACCTTCTGGCGCCAGCTCAAGTTTCAGGAGTTCGAAATTTCGGAGATGTCGCTCTCCTCTTATCTCATCGCCAAGTCGCGCGGCTTCGACATGATCGCCCTGCCCGTCTTTCCTTCCCGGCGCTTCATGCACATGCAGCTCTCCTACAACGTCGATTCCGGCGTCAAGCAGCCAAGCGACCTCGTCGGCAAGCGAATCGGCGTCGGCGAATACCAGCAGACCGCCGCGCTCTGGGACCGCGGCATCCTGGAGCACGATTTCGGCGTGTCGCAATACAAAGTCCACTGGTACATGGAGCGGACCGAGGAGCTGAGCCACGGCGGCGCGACCGGCTTCACGCCGCCCAAGGGGATCTCTTTCAACCGGATTCCGCCCGATAAAAGTCTCGCCTCGATGCTCGTCGCCAACGAGATCGATGCCGCGCCGGTGCACCGGGCGTTGCAAAAAGGCAGCAACATTATCGACCGCTCGACGCAGATTCGCGCGGCCGGCGGCGACTGGAGCAAGATCAAGCCGCTGTTTCCCGACGCGATCGCCGAGGGCGAGCGCTTCTTCAAAGCGCACGGCTACATTCCGGCGAATCACGCCTACGTCATTCGCGGCGACGTCCACCGGCAACACCCGTGGCTCGCCTTCAATCTCTACAAGGCGTTCGTCAAGGCGAAGGAGATCGCCCAGGAAAAGCTCGCCGAGAGCATTCCTTCCGGCCTGATCTTCGCCACGGAGTATCTGAAGACGACGAGAAAAATATTCGGCGCCGACCCCTTTCCCTACGGCGTCAAGCCCAACCGGGAGATGCTGCAAACGATCATCGATTATTCGCACGAGCAAGGCTTGACGCCCGAAAAGCACAAGATCGAAGACCTGTTCGCGCCCAGCACGCTCGACGTTTGACCGGCGGCGATGATTCCGAAGAGAGCGCTCGTATCCGTCGCGGCAAGTTTTCTTGCCGTCTTATTCGCGGCTCGCGCGAGCGGGGCCGCGGCGGCGGACGCATCCTGGAAGCAGGCATGGGACGAGACGGTCACGGCGGCGCGCAAAGAAGCGGCGCTCTCGGTCTATTTCTGGCAGGGCGGCAATCTCGAAAAAGCCATTCAAGCCTTTCAGCAAAAATTTCCCGAAATCCGGCTCAACGCCGTCGGCGGGCGCGGCTCGGCTTTTTTCAACCGGATCGTCACCGAGCTGCGCGCCGGCAAACACCTGGTCGATATTTGCATCTGCGGCGTCACCTCGCCCTACGAAGTGCTCCACAAGCAAGCCGGCGCGCTCGATGCGATCAAGGACGCGTTGATGTTGCCCGAGGTGGCCGACGCGTCGAAATGGTGGCAAGGCAGGCACCACTATCAAGATCCGGAAGGCCGGTATATTTTCGTCTACTGGGGAAGAGCGGCGGCGACGCGCGTTTCTTACCATACGAAACTTGTTAATCCGGCGGAATTCACTTCGTATCGGGACATTCTCAATCCGAAATGGAAAGGTAAAATCGTCGCGATCGAGCCGACGGAATCCGCCGGCGGCTGGCGCGCGCTGTATTACAAACCCGGAGTCGGTCCGGAATTTTTGCGGCGGCTCTTCGCCGAGATGGACGTGATCTTCAGCCGCGACGACCGGCAGGCGACGGATTGGCTGGCGACGGGCAAGGCGGCGCTCGGTCTGTTCCTCCGGGACGTGCCCGAAGCGAAGAAGCAGGGGCTTCCGGTCGATGAGTTCAAAGATTCCAACTTTAAAGAAGCGGCGAGCTTGGACAGCGGACCGAACGGGACGATCGCGATGATGAAGCAGGCGCCGCATCCCAACGCGGCGAAAGTTTTCGTCAACTGGTTTTTATCTCGCGAGGGACAGATCGCCTACCAGGAGATCATGAATACGGCCCTGGACCAGGTCGAGTCGATGCGCGAAGATATTCCCAAAGACCCGGTGCCTCCCGAATACCGGCGCCGGCCCGGCGTCGAATACGTGCCGATGTTCACACCGGACCGGATGGACCCCGCGCCGATCGTAAAACTTTTCAAAGAGACGGTGAAACAGAAGTAGCGTCGAGGAGAGCGGAATGCTGAGCAAGAAAGAAAACGAAAGGTTGGCGCGGGTCGGGCCGGGAACGCCGGCGGGCGAATTGCTGCGCCGCTACTGGCACCCGATCGCGGTCGCCGCCGAGCTTGACGGACGGCCGCCGAGACACGTCAGAATGCTCGGCGAAGATCTCGTGCTTTACAAAGGCGACGGCGGTTACGGTCTCCTGGCGGCGCGCTGCGCGCACCGCGGCGCGTCGCTCGCCTACGGCCGCATCGAGGGCGATAACATCCGCTGTCCGTATCACGGCTGGATGTACGCGCGCGACGGGAAATGCGTCGAGCAGCCGGCCGAGCCGGGCAACAGCACGTACAAAGACCGCGTCCGGCAGACGGCGTATCCCGTGCAAAAATTGGCCGGCCTGCTTTTCGCCTACATGGGCCCCAAGCCCGCCCCACTGCTTCCCGCTTACGACGTGCTGGTACGCAAGGACGGCGAGCGGCGGATCGTCGTGCTGCCGCAGCTCGACTGCAACTGGCTCCAGCCGATGGAAAACTCGGTCGATCCGACGCACACCCATTATCTTCACGGTGTCGGAAAAGGGAAGCCGGTGCACGGCGAGCGGCAGGCGGAGATAAAAAAATACGAGTTCGAAGTCTTCGATTACGGCATCATGAAAAAGCGCCTGGCCGCCAATGGCGACGGAGAACTTTCAGTGGTTAACCAGCATCCGCTGGTTTTTCCCAACATGCTCCGGCAATGCCATGGGCGCGAGCACTACTTGCAATACCGCGTGCCGGTGGACGACACGCACACGCTTTTTTTCGAAATCTATTTTCTCGAATCCAAAAACAGAGCGGCGATCGATCAGCCGGAGGATCCGCCGGTGAATCACGCGGCGCCGGCCAAAACACCGGACGGAGTTTACAAGATGGAAAAGGTCTGGATGCAGGACTACATGGCGTGGGAGACGGCGGGGCCGATCTACGAGCGCAGCCGCGAGCATCTCGCGACGGCGGACCGGGGCATTCTGCTCTATCGCAAGATGCTCAAGGCGGAGATCGACAAAGTAAGGCGCGGCAAGGACCCGATGGGCGTCATGAGAGACGCGAGCAAGAACCGCCTGATCGCGTTTCATACTATTACCGACAGCAAGCGGGAAGTAGGACGGGGCAGGTAGTTTTTAATCCGTCATTCCTCCGAAAGCGAGTCCTCGGAGCGCAAGTCTTCGGTCGCGGCCGATAGGTCACTACCATGAGCCGAACCTTTCCTATTCGGACGTCCGCGACCTCTCCCTCGCGCCCCTCGGCCTCGCCGGGAAAGTTGCCGCCCGGTCGGAGGCGGATTCCCTCACCCCTACCCTCTCCCTCTGGGAGAGGGCGAGGGTTAGGGAGTCCTGCGTTGAGAACTGATGTCTGACAATCGAGAGCTTTCGGGATTTACCTGTGGCTGAATTCCCATTCTTCTCCGGGCCCAAACCCCGCATCATCGGCCACCGTGGCGCCGCGGGAGAGGCGCCGGAAAATACACTTCCTTCTTTCCTGCGGGCGCTCGCAGATGGCGCCGGTTTTGTCGAGCTTGACGTTCGCGGCACCGCGGACGGCGAGGCTGTCATTATGCACGACGAGACGGTGGACCGAACGACCGACGGCTGCGGGGCGGTGGACCAGCTCAGTCTTGCAGACCTTAAACAGCTCGATGCCGGTTACCGCTTTACCAAGGACGCGGGGGCGACGTATCCTTATCGCGGTCAGCGGATCGAGATTCCGACTCTGGCGGAGTTTTTCTCCTTCCTTCCCGAAGCCAGGGCCATCGTTGAAATCAAGCAGTCGACGCCATCGATAGTTGAGCGAGTCATCGAGGCCGTGCGTCAAGCCGGCAAGGAGCGGGATGTCCTGCTTGCGACCGAGGAAGACCGGATCATGACGGAAATCCGCGCGGAGCTCGGCAAAAACGATGTGCCGATGGCCACGGGTTTTTGCTACGGAGAGGTGGCGGGGTTCGTGACATGGCTGGAAAGAGGCTCGGCGGAAACGTATCGTCCTCCCGGACAGGCGATGCAGTTACCGCGCGAGTTCCAAGGCCGGACCCTGGTTAGCGCCGAGACCGTCCATGCCGCGCACACGATTGGCGTCGAGATGTTCGTCTGGACCATCAACGGCCTCGACGAGATGGCGTGCTTGTTGTCTCTCGGGGTGGACGGGATCATTACCGATTATCCGGGCCGCCTGCGGGCGCTCGTGGCGGCGCCGTAAAAAAATCCTTTTTCTCAGGCTCAAAATAAGTACACTAGGGTCCGCATGGACATAGCAACCCCCGGTCGCGGGACGCTCAACAAAAAGCAGATGATCACCGTCCTGCAATGGCTGGTGACCATCGGCGCATCCTACCTGATGCTCTTCAACAAAGGAGAGGTCGTCGGCGACACCTGGTCGTTCGGCTTGATCGCTCTCTTCTTGATCGCTACGTTGGTATTGTACCGCCTTCCCGACGAGCTTTTCCACCATCGTTACTTCGACGTGACATTCCTTATCGTGGACACCGCTTTCATCTCGGCTGCGATCTATCAGAATCGCGGCGGCCCATGGGACTTGTTTCTGCTCTACTTTTTTGTCCTTTTTCTAGCGGCGGCCGGCGGCGGCCAGATGAGAGTCGTTCTCGGGTTTATCGTCATCTGCCTGGTCTATCTCGGCTTCCTGCTGCGCGAGGGCAAGGGGATCGCCGAGCTCGGCTCCGATTTTTTTATCCGGATCGCCTTTCTCTTCGGCATCTCCATCCTTTACGGCTACCTGTCGGAAAACGCCACCAAGGAGAAAGTCCGCGCGGAAAGCGCGGAGCAGAAGGAGCGCGTGAAGATGGACCTGGTCTCGGCGCTGGCGCATGACATCAAAAACCCGTTGGGCGTCATCATGAATTACGCGGAAATTTTGAAGGATCAGCTCGCCGGCCGCACCGAAGATCGCGGCAAGATCGACATTCTCGACCGCGTGCAGGACAACGCCCAAAGAATCGTCACCCTGGTCACCGGTTTTCTCGATGCCAGCAAGGCAGAGGCCGGCAAGCTCGAAATAGCTCGAGGTCCGGTCTCCGTGAACCATCTGCTCGACGTCGTCGCCCGCCATCAGGAATCCGATGTGGCGAAAAAAAAGCTCATTCTAAGGATGGATCTCGATAATAATCTGCCCGAACTCCTTGGCGACAATTCCCAGCTCGAACGAGTTTTCTGGAACCTGCTCGGCAACGCGATCAAATTCACTCCGGCGGGCGGCAAGATCACCGTCACGTCCAGACGAGACGACGGCCATATCTGTGTGAGCTTCCGCGATACGGGGATCGGCATTCCGCCCAACGAGCTGCCGCTGCTGTTCTCGCAATTCAAACGTTTGAAGGGGTCGGCCAAGATCGAAGGGACGGGCCTCGGCCTCTTCATCGTCAAGACGATCGTCGAGGCGCACAAGGGAACCGTACAGGTCGAGAGCCTGGACGGCCAAGGATCCACCTTCACCGTGCGCGTTCCGATCCGCGCTTGATTTGTCATTGCAATTCGATGGACGACGAGTCCGATAAGATTGACGCGCTGATCGCGTCTCTGGAACAATCCGATAAGCGAGCGGTGCGTAAGTCCGTGGACGCGCTGATCTCGAGGGCGAACAGCGCCCCCGCCGTCGCCGCAAAGCTTCGCGGCGCGCTGGACCGGGCGCCGGCGGAGAAACGCTGGCCCATCGCCTATGTCCTTGGGCACGTATCTCCCCTCTCGCCGCCGTGCCTCGAAGCGCTCCTGAACGCGCT
>DASXUF010000177.1 GCA_036504975.1 Candidatus Binatia bacterium
GGCACTACATGCGGGTTTTACTCCAAATTGCCGCGCCACTGAAAGACAGCTCTCGATTTTACAACGACTTGCGGCGCCTGAAGCGGCGCTCTTCAGCAGGAAACTTTTTTCAAACCGCAGCAACTGTGGAAGTTAGGCTAGCTCAGGTACTTTTTCGGAACGTTGAATACCTGATTGCCCTTCTTGACCAGACAGGCGTCGTTCTTCCACTCTTTAAGAATCTGGACTTCTTCACCCTGCGCGAACGTGACCTCAACGATGGGCGCGTTTTTGTTTCCCTGGTATTTCATCGTGAAGCCTTCTTTGATCTTCGCCATTTCTCACTCCGTTTAGGTTAGTCAGCCGCTCAGCATAGCAAATTTTGATTTTCTTGCCACGTAGTGGCTAGAAAGAATCCTGAACCTCGGCCTGCGCCTCCCACTTCCCTCTTAGCGTGGGAAATTTGAGCGCCGCGCGCAATTTTTCCAGAAAGACTTTTCTCGGCACTTCTTTGGCGCCGAGGTTGAGAAGATGACGCGTCGTCACCTGCGCATCCAGCATATGAAATCCCCAGCTCGATAAATGGCGGACCAGCATGGCCATGGCCGCCTTGGAGGCATTGGTCTCGCGTGAGAACATCGACTCGCCAAAAAAACACTTCCCCAGGGAAACCCCATAAATTCCTCCGACCAAATTGCCTTCGAGCCAACTCTCCACCGAGTGGGCGTAACCGAGCTCGTGAAGCCGGATGTATGCTTGCTGCATCTCGCTGGTGATCCAGGTCCCATCCTGATCTCGCCGCGGAACCGAGGCACAGGCGAGGATCACGGAAGCGAATGACCGATCGAAGGTCACTTGGAAGCGGCCTTGCCTCAGCGTCCGGCGCAGCCGCCGCGAGGCGTGAAAGTCGCGAGGTTCCATAATTAACCGCGGGTCCGGCGACCACCAGAGAATAGGAAGCCCCTCTCCATACCAGGGAAAAATGCCCAAACGGTAAGCCAGGAGCAGCCGCTCGCTCGAAAGATCGCCGCCGACGGCGAGCAGGCCGTCGGGCTCCGCGTGATCGGGCGGGGGAAAGAGAAGCTCTTGGGTCAGACGATAAATCGGCATAGCGCGCGATCATTTTACGGTCCCGGTCGATAGGGAGCAAGACACGTCGGCTTCAGAACACCTACAGCTGTCTCGTCGCTTGCAAAACGGCATAGCGTAGGACTATGCTCTCTACGAGACACGAATGTTCCGAAGAATCGATCATGTCGCGTTCCACGTCGCCGATCTCGGCCGCTCGGTCGAATTTTACGAGAAGCACTTTGGCTTCAAAAAATATTTTCAGCACGAAGTGACTGGAGGCATGCAGATCGCGTACTTGAAGCTCGGCGACACAATCCTGGAATTGACTCACAAGACCGGCGATGCGCCGACCGGTTTTCATTTTTGCCTCGAAGCGGAAAATTTCGGCCAAGCGGTAGCCGAGCTTAAAAAAACCGGAGTGGAGATGGTTCGGCCGCCGCATGATACTCCGGCACGCGAGCCGCGCGAGCAAGGTTGGCGTCGGGTCGTCTTCTGCGGTCCCGACGGCGAGCAGATAGAAGTGCGCGGCTAGCCGTGCACAGCAAAGGGGGAATCCATGTCTGACAAAGCATCACCGACCATTCAAGTCGTCTGTCCTTGCTGCGGCTCGACGCTGAAGATCGATCCTTTATTGGCCGCGGTCCTGGACCACAAGCTTCCCGTCAAGCCTCCGGTCGTCGCTCAGTTGAAGGATGCGGCCCAATTGGTCAAAGACGAGGCAACACGGCGCGATGAAAAATATCAGCAGATCGCCGAGGCGGAAAAAAATAAAGGCAAGCTCCTGGACCGAAAGTTTCAGGAGCTGCTAAAGAAGGCCCAGGAGGAGCCGCTCGAGAAACCGCTCAAGGACATCGATCTGGATTGATGACGCCTCTGCGCTCGTTTTTTTTTGCCGCCCTGATCCTCTACGCCGCTGATCTTGCCGCGCAGGGCGTACCGCTAACAACACCGCCACCAACCGTCCGCCACGTCATCATCGTTTCCGTGGATGGGCTGATGCCCGCCGCCTACGCATCGCCGGATGCTCACGGCCTCGACATTCCCACGCTACGCGAGATGGTCCGGCAGGGCGCGTGGAGCGAAGGCGCGCGATCGGTTTTTCCAACCCTCACCTACCCGGCGCATACTTCGATCGCCACCGGCGTTAATCCCGCCGCCCATGGAATCGTCTCCAATCTGGCCTGGGACCCGCTCGGCAAGAATCAAACCGGCTGGCGCTGGTACGCCGCGGACATCCGCGCTCCCGCGCTTTGGGATGCCGCGCTCGCGCGGGATCTCTCGGCGGCGATGGTCTGGTGGCCGGCAACGGTGGGCGCGCGGGCAACCGTTCTGGTACCGGAGATCTGGCGCTCCGGCACTGAAGAAGATCTCAAGCTCGTAAGGGCGCTCTCTACGCCGGGCATTTTGGAGAACGTCTCAACGCGCTTTCCCAATTTCGCCACAGGCTTTACACCACCCGCGGTGAAAGACGAGTCGCTCGGCGATATCGCCGTGCACCTGATCGATATCCGGCGACCGAATCTCCTCATGCTCCATCTGCCCCAGGTGGACTACGCAACGCATAGGGCAGGACCGTTCAGTGCCGGGGCCATTGCCGCAGTCGAAAACGCCGATCGGCAGATCGCTCGATTGATTCAAGCAGCAAAGAACGCCGGCACCTGGAACGAAACAGTCCTCGTAGTTGTCTCCGACCATGGCTTCGCGCGGATCTCTCGAAGCGTCAAACCCGGCGTCCTGCTGCCGAAAAAAGGATTGGTGACGCTTGACTCACGCGGCCGCGTCACAAACTGGAAGGCCACCGTGGCGGGAAGCGGCGGCTACTTGTACGTCTATGTAAAAGAGCCTCAGGATACGGAAACACGCAGGGCGCTCCTGGAGATATTTTTACCTCTGATGAATAATCCTGCGAGCGGGATCAGGCGCGTCTACAAACAGGAAGAAATTCGCGTCAAGGGCGGCGATCCTTCCGCCTTTTTGGCCCTGGAAGGGGCCGGTGGATTCGAGCTGGCGGATGGGTATCGCGGCAACTACATGTCGGCGGCGGCCTTCGCCGCAACGCACGGCTACGACCCGGAGCGGCCGGAGATGCTGGCGGCATTACTGATTTATGGACCGGCGATCGCTCCGGGAAAGATCGAAGGCGCCCGGCTGATCGATGTGGCACCTACGGTCGCGCGTTGGCTCGGCTTGAAGCTGGATCAAGCTGAAGGAACGGCACTACCTGTGGCTCTCCGGGCTCCTGCGCGCTAGGCACCTGTTACTTCTGGTAGAGCTTCTTGATGAAGCCTCTCTTGTCCAGCTCTTCCACAAAGCTGGCATCGACGAAACCTTCGGGCTTGTAGTTCCAGATCTCCGGACTGGTTTGCGCCACGTACTCGAAACTCGTCTTCATCCCCGGTACATTCGGATAAGGAATCGAAAGGAAAGATCGAGCAAAAAGCTCGTAGGACTCGTTCACCAGCTCGCCGTCATTTAGTTTAAGGGTTCTTCTAATTACCCTTCTGCCGAATCTGTTGTCTGTCTTGAAAAGAAAGATCCCCTCAAGGTGAGCCTTCATGTAATTCAAGACCACGTCGCGGTCTCGCTGGATCGTCGCCCGGCGCGTGACGATCTCCATCCACGGATAGTTGATCTCTTTCGACGAATCCCAGAGCATCGCGAAGCCAAGCTTCTGCGCCCTGGCGTAGCCCGGATAAGAAATAGCCGCGGCGTCCGCCACTCCCTGGTTCAGCGCCGCGAGCCGCTCGGCATCGCCGCCGATCTGGAGGAAACTCACATCCCGGTCGGGACTGAGGCCCTTCTTTTTCATGATGGAGCGCACGAGAAAATCCGTTAGAGAACCGAAACTCGAGATGGCGATTTTTTTTCCCTTGAGATCCTCGGCCCGTTTGATCTCGGGCTTGACCATGAGGGCGTGGATGACGCTGGGCATCGTATGGGCCAGGATCGTTAGATCCGCGCCCGCAAGATTGGCGCTGATGACCGTGGGCGTGGCCACGGGCGCGATGTCGAGACTGCCGCCGATCATCGCCTTGGAAGCGACCCCGGACCCCTGGACCACGATGATCTCCGCGTCCAGACCATATTTCTCATACAGTCCGGCCTCTTTGGCGACGAAGATGATGATATTTCCTACGGTAACCGAAGGAACTCCGACACGAATTTTCTTCAGTGGCTTACTTTGGGAATAGGCGAACGGACCGAATAGGATAGAAAGGCAGAGAAATAGAGCAGTGAAGCGGATCATAGGTGAAATCGGCGGGAGAATAGCCAGAAATATAGGAGCATGTCAACGGCCACACGCCGAGCGGGGCGACTGAGCTCGCTGAAGTCAAAGTCGAGGCGTGGGTCACCTTCGGTGGACCAGCGCGGACAACGGGCTGAAATCATTCGAAGAAGGCGTTCTCGATCAGCTCCGGCTCGCCGTAGCCTTCAGCGGCCCGGCCGCCGATCTGCTTGCCGTCAAGGTTGATCCGGTGATCGAATTTTTCAGCGTGGGCGCCGAATCGGATCATCACCAGCGGCTCCTCGCCGTAGTTGGCGAACTGGTAGAAGCAGCCCTTGGGAAGAACGATGGCATTGTTTTTTGCCAGCTTGATGGGCTCGTTGTTCAAGCCGGTAAACGTCGCGGTGCCTTTTAGAACGACGAAGATGTGATCTTCATTTAGGTGCGCGTGCAGCGCGTTCTCGCCGGTCCCCTTCGCGTAGCAGTGAATGCGAAAGGTGCTGTAGTCCGTTTCCGAAAGCAGAATTCGGCTCCGCCCTTTTTTTACCAGTTGGGTTCTCAGCCGGACGATCCGGGGTTGGATGCTTTTATCGATCTCCATGATCTCCTCCAGTCAAGCTAAAAATTATTTGTAAAGGCTATCGATATAGCCGCTCTCGTCCAGTTCTTTGACGAACGAAACGTCGATGAATTGCTCCGGTTTGGCGCTTTTGGCAGCCGCGTTCCTCTCGCCTATTTCCTCCAGCGCAAGCTGGATGCCCTGCATCGCGGGGTAAGGCTTCTTCAAGTAGACTTTGGCGTTGTAGTCGTATCCGTTTTCTATCTTTTCCATGTCTTTGCTTCTGGTGTACTTCTCGATCACTTCCATGCTGAATTTTTTGTTCCTGGAGTAAAAACTGGCGCCCTTGACCATGCCCTTGACGAATTTACGGACGGTATCTCTGGAATCCCTGACGAATTTTCTGGTCGCTACGATATCGCTGTTCAATCCCTCGATGCCGAGGGTCGTGATGTCCAGAAGAATATTGAAGCCCAGTTTCTTAGCCACCAGCATTTCCTCAAAGGTCAAAGCGGTCCCGTCGATCGCGCCGTTGGCAAGCGCAGCCATTCGGACCGGAGAGCTCCCAACCTGGACGATCGAGACGTCCTTCTCTGGAGCGAGGCCGATCTTTTTTAGCAGATACCTCAAGAGAAAGTCGGAGGAGGCCCCAAGCCTGCTGACTCCCAGCTTTTTCCCCTTGAGCTGTGCGGCGCCCGTGATCTCCTTTGAAACCACCAGGAACGCCTGGGCCGGGTCCCTCTTCGTGCTCGCCAACATAACCAGATCGGAACCCGACAGGGCGGAATTGATGGCCGTGGCGCCGGACATGATAACGATCGGGACATCGCCGGCGATTACCGCCTGGGTGACAGTCGTCGAGCTGCCGATAAACAGGAGCTGGACATCGAGGCCGTTCTCCTTGAATAGTCCGGCCTCTTTCGTAACCCATATCAGAGACTGCCCGACCGCTATCGTAGAATAGGCCGATTGAAGCTTAACCATCTGGCCGGAAGCAGGGGAGGCCAGAGTCAGCGCGACGAGCGCAAGAAGAGCGGTGGTTTTAGCCATTGATCCCTCACTCGACAGCCGACTTCTTATACTCCGTCCGCATCTCCGATTGAAGACGGCCCAGACGATAGGTTTTCCAGTCGATGAACTTCGCCGCGTCAGCCAGCGCCGGGTGAACAGCCTGAATCTTCCGCCACATCTCCTGGACGATGAAGCGATAATCAGGATGGCCTTGTGGCATCGTGCGCAGCTCGCCGATGTGCACCGCCTCGCGAAGATTCATCGTCATAGTCCAACGGATTTTATACGCGAACGGGACAACGTACTGAGCTTCCAGGGGAAAATCGAGGCGGACTTTTTCATAAAATTCCGCCGCATTTTCCATACAGCGATCAAACTCGGCTTTGAAGCCGGCCTCTTCGATCTCTCGCGGCGTATCATACCCTCGGACGGTCGTGAAGTCCTGCCGTTCCTGAGTAAGTATCCGGTGGCGGTGCAGGTCCCGATAAAGACCCAAATTTCCAATGATGTCAAAGGTATAATAAATCTGCTCCAGAGCGCGCCCCGGCTTGTCCCTCCTGTGGCGCCGTCGCTTGAGATATTCGTCGAGAATCTCCCGCCGCTGATTCACCGGCATTTTGTCGACCGACGTTCTCAACTGCTGCAGCGGCTGTTGAGAATGAGGATAGAGGATTGCAGCGATTATTTTCTCCTCCGCCGCTCGGTCATAATCCACCAACGTTACCGCCTCGCCGGTTTTAGCCGGCAACGCACTGATGATCCTGGCCGTCATTGATCGAATGGCCGTGTAGGTCTCCGCCATGTACTCGCTCGGCTTGGCCCGCTTCACGAAGGACGGAATAAGCTGGTCGAGCTCACGGTGCATCATCCCGGCCAGTTCTCTCGCCTCGGTCAGCTCGTGGCAGTAGAGCTTAGTGAGAAGATATTCGAACGCCTGGCCGACGCCGAAAAAGCCGACGTTGGTAAGCGTCGCCGCGGGCAGGTATCCGCGTAGAATGTCGCAGGCCTGCGTCCGAATGGTCGAGCGATAGGCGGTCTCGGCCCATTTTCTAAGCTTCTCGTCCTGTTGCGCTTCCCTGTAGCTCAGGGACTTGCCGCTCTTAGGATGGCGCAGCTCGACCTCCTCGATCGGAAGAGATCGCTTCACATAATCCATGACGGGGTCGATCTGCCCAGAATAGGCATCAAAGAGTAAATTCATCAGCGCCAGGTAGTCTGCTCGATGAGCCGATGCCATAAGTTTCGGCTCGCGATAGAAAAGATACTCTCCGGCGGCGTTTTTCTGATCGAAGCGGACATAACGGGTCGATTTCTCCAGCGGGGCAATTCCGATGCGCGCATCCTCCAGAATATTCGCCGCTATGTTGGAGATGTTCTCGCACGCGATGTGCGCCCCGCCGAGTTGCGCGACGGAATCGTCACCGTAGCCGATCAAAACGCGGTCATAAAACGCCCGGGCTTTTTTGAGCGCATCGGTCTGATCGCCATGTGAAGTTTTTCCGCCGAGCAGACCCTTCAATGCAAGCTCCGGATCGCCTAAAAATTCATCCAAGAAAGTGCGGCGCAGGCTTTTCGTCGAGCGACTGTAGCGGGAGAAAAGCGCTCCGGCGACCTCCTGCGGCAGCTTGAGTCCAAACACCGGTTGGTCGAGATTGGTGAAAAAAGAGACGAGAACCTTTTTTTCGGCCTTACTGAATTCGTCGCTCATAGTGTCGCAATTCTAATCGGTTTTGCGGCGATGACAAGAGGAAATTTTATTTGTGGAGACTTACGAACCTGCCCGACAGACTAAATTGACCAGCGTCCTAATGGGTAAATTGTTTTTTGGATACAGGTTGAGCAGTGGAACGATCAAATACGGTCGATGGATGATGGCGCGGATGAGCGCATTGATCCTCAGACGCCGGCCAAAAACCCTATGGCATGCCGATTCGTAGCCGAACAATTGCCGCGCTGATACGTCGCCTCGTCTAAAGGCCAGATCCGCCGCCTCGGCGGCGAGCTCGCCGCTCTTCAGGGCAAAGTAGACTCCTTCGCCGGTCACAGGCTCGGTCACGCACGCCGCGTCCCCGGCGAGGAGAAAGCCGTCGCCGAAGCAACGTCGGGGCGAAAAGTAAACCGGATAGACCGAGCGCTCGGCTCCGACCGCCTTGCCGGCTTCAAGCGCCTCTTCCAGACGGGAGTTACGGCACAGATATTTTTTTACGAGATCTTCCACCGCCGGCATTGCTCTGGCCATTTTTTTGTCTATGATGAAGCAAAGGGTCGCCACGCCCCCACCCAATCCCACGAGACCACCATAGCCGCCGGGAAAAAGATGGATCTGGACATTACCGTTGATGCCGCCACAGCCGGATAGGTGAAGTTGAAAGGCGACGAATTTTCCGGACCGCGCCGTTGGCGCGGCCAGGCCCAATCGATGAGCGACCCAGGAGTTGCGCCCGTCAGCGCCGATCAAGAGGCGCGAATAGAGTTTGCTTTCGGCGCATGAATCTTTCCAGATCAAGACCCAATCGTTTTTGTCGCGACTGAAATGACTCGGCTTGCATCCTTGCTTAACCGCCACGCCCTCTTTTTCCGCCAGCCGCAAGAGCAAGTCATCCAATAGACTGCGCCGGAGACCGACACCGAAAAAATGCCGCCCGTTCTGCGGCGGAAAAGGAATTTTGGCCGTAGCTGAAGCAGTCGATATCCGGAAGGAGCCGACCTTCTCATGCGCAGACGAGAGCAGCGCATTCTCAATGCCTAGCTTTTCGAAGATCTCCCAGTTGACGGGGTTCAAAAAATCGCCGCAGAGCTTTTCTCGGGGAAAAAGGCTCCTCTCGATAAGTGCGACGGAGTAGCCCTTGCGAGCCAGGAAGATCGCCGCTGAACAGCCGGCCGGGCCGGCGCCGACAATGGCGACGTCGAATCGCTTCACGGTCGGATCCCGCGGTGGATCACGATGATGCCCCCGAACAACTCGCGCATCTCGACCTCGACAAAGCCAGCCTCTGCCAACCACTGTCTCACGGCTTTCTGCCCCGGATAGACTTTCAGCGACTCGACGATATGCCAGTAGGTATCCGCCTTGCGGTGCAGAAGCAGGCCAACGAGGGTGCCAAGCCCCAGCAGATATCCGAAGCAGATCTTGCGGTAGAGAAGATTTTTCGGCAGACCGAAATCCATGGCGACAAAAACTCCTCCGCTGTCGAGCAGTCGAAAGATCTCGCCGAGAACGCTGCGGATGTCCGCGGGATATCTGAGACCATAGCCCATCGTGACAACGTCGAAGGACCGATCTTTGATCGGGATATGCATCAGGTCCGCGGGTATAAACACGACCCCGGACAGGCTGGAGCACTTCTCGCGTGCGACGGCGAGCATCGGCAAATTGCGATCCAAACCGATAATCGGTGCCTCGAAACCGGCCCTCCTCAGATGAATGGGAAAGTCCCCGGTTCCGCTAGCCAGGTCGAGGATTCTTTTCGGATGGCTTCTGCCAATAAGAGCTACGCTCTTTTTTTTCCATCCATGCACCATCCCCAGAGAAAACAGGCGGGCCATCAAGTCGTACCTCCGCGCGATGTCGGTGAAGATCGGATCGACGTAGGCCCGTCTCTCCGCGACGTCTCCGGGCCATTGCTGGAGGGAAAAAAATCTTTGCCTAGAGTCTTTCATTCAGCGAATTGCCGCGCGCGACGACCAACGCCGAATTCTTCGAGCCAAAGGCGATGCAGTTGCACAGAGCGATCTCCGCCTTTGTGGAGAGCCCACGGTTGGGCAGATAGTTCAGGTCGCATTCAGGATCGGGCTCTTCGTAGTTGATCGTCGGCGGCAAAAAGCCGTGCTGCAGAGCCATAATAGCGGCAACGATTCCCGCCGCTCCCGATGCACCCTGGGGATGGCCGATCATCGATTTTATCGAGCTCATGGGAATGTCGTACGCCCTGCGACCGAAGCAAATTTTGACCGCTCGGGTTTCGATCTTATCGTTTAAGAGAGTCGAGGTGCCGTGCGGGGCGAGATAGCCGACCTCCTCCTTGGCGATGCCCGCGTCCTCAAGTGCAAGCGCCATCGCCCGCGCGGGCTCTTCCCCGCTCGGGTCAAGACGCACGGTGTGGTACGCATCGCAAGTCGAGCCGTAGCCCAAAAGCTCGGCAAAAATTCGCGCGCCGCGCTGAAGCGCCTGCTCCATCTCCTCCAGGACCAGCATCCAGGCCCCTTCGCCGAGAACGAACCCGTCGCGCGAGCGGTCGAACGGCCGCGACGCGCGCTTGGGCTCCTCGTTGTGCGACACCGACACGACGCGCATGATGGAAAATCCGTGCATGATGCCGGGAGTGATCGTCGCATCGACTCCGCCGCTTATCAGATGGTCGGCCAGACCGAAGCGAATGAGATTGAAAGCATAGCCGATGGCGTCGGTGGAGCTGGTGCAACCGGTGGAGACGACGTGACTGGGCCCTCTGAAGTCGAAACGGAGAGAGATCTCGCTCGAGAGCGTGCCGATGGTCGAGCCCGAGATGTTGTACGCGCTCGTCTTGCGCCATTGGTCGGAAAAATAGAGCCGGTACTGCTCCTCGACAAAATCCGGCGCGCCCCCGCCGCTGCCGAGGACAACGCCCCAGGAGCGTTTCTCTTCGAGAGCCATCGCGCCCGGATCGAGTCCGGCCGCGTGGAGCGCCTCCTTGGTCGCTGCAATCGCTAGCGGCACCGCGCGGCCCACGCGGCGGAGCTCTTTCTCCGGCATATGTTCTTCAGGGCGAAAGCCGCTCACCTCCCCGGCTATTCGACACGGCAGCGACCCCGGATCGAAAAGTCGAATCGGACCGATTCCGCTCACGCCGTTTTGAGTCGCCCGCCAGAAAGCCTCGGCCCCAATGCCGTTGGGGCTGACGGCCCCCAGGCCGGTCACCACGACCCTGCGATGGGGCGATTTTCCATTTTGATTCATCTTGACAGGTCGGGCGATAAATAGTTTGATCTGGCCTATCATATTAGACGCTTTGCAAAGCACAAGCGTTTACGTAAAGGCCAAGATGAAGCTCATCGTCGCAGGCGGCACCGGATTTATCGGCTCAGCACTCTCTGCTCGACTCACCGGTCAAGGTCACTCGCTCATTCTGCTGACGCGCTCGATATCGTCGGCCGCCGAATCATCCAACACAACGACAATTCTTTGGCAGCCGGCATTATCCGGGGCCTGGGAGCATATTCTAGAGGAAGCCGTAGCCGAAGCAGATGGGGTCATCAATCTCGCGGGCGAGCCGATCGCGGCGAAAAGATGGAGCGATGCGCAGAAGACAAAACTCCGGTCGAGCCGGATCGACACGACGCGCGCGCTAGTCACGGCGATCGGCAAAGCGAAAAAAAAGCCCGCCTTCTTCATCAACGCCTCCGCCGTCGGTTACTACGGTCCACGCGCTGACGAAGTCATTACAGAAGAGAGCGGACACGGCGGCGATTTTCTTGCCGCAGTCTGCTCGGAGTGGGAAGAAGAGGCAAGAAAAGCCGAAGCTCACGGCGTCAGGGTCATTCGTCTGCGCACGGGAATCGTTCTCGGAAAAGGCGGCGGCGCCTTGTCCAAGATGATTCCTCCCTTTAAGCTCTTTATCGGCGGCCCGTTGGGATCGGGAAAGCAGTGGATGCCGTGGGTCCACATAGAAGATGAGATCGGCCTGATTCAATTTTTGATGGAAAACAACAGCGCGCGCGGAGCAGTGAACGCCTGCGCCCCCAATCCGGTCACGATGAAGGAATTTAGCCGGACCCTGAGCAGAGTCCTTCACCGCCCCTGCTGGGCGCCGGTTCCAGCTTTTGCGCTGCATCTGTTGCTGGGCGAAATGGCGGATATGCTGTTGACCGGCCAGCGGGTCATGCCCGCCGCCGCCCAGAAACTGGGTTATCGCTTCCGTCATCCGGAGCTGCGGGAGGCGATCGAAGCTCTCTTGAGATAAGTTTACCTCTGACATTCGTGTCGAAGCCAGAAGATTAGATGGACTTTAACGGTCAAGTCGCGCTGATTACAGGCGCTTCCAGCGGTATCGGCCAACGCCTCGCCATCGACCTGGCCGCGCGCGGAGCGATTGTCGTCGGCTGCGGTCGCTCGCTGGAGCGGCTGAAAGAAACGGCCGATGAGTTAAGGCGCCACTCTCCCTCATCCACGGTTATGGCCTGTGACGTAAGCGAGCCCAAGCAGGTGAAGCATATGGTCGAAAAGGTCCTGTCGCAATTCGGCAAGATCGATGTCCTCGTTAATAACGCAGGCTTTGGCTCGTATCAAAGCTTCGCGGAATCTTCGCTCGAAGCTATCGAATCGATGCTGCGGACGAATTATTTGGGGACCGTCTATTGCACCAAAGAGGCGCTACCATCGATGATAGCCAGACGCTCCGGCCACATCGTGAACATCTCGTCGGTCGCGGGCAAGATTGCGACACCGAACATGGCCTCTTACTGCGCCACAAAGTTTGCCCAGATCGGCCTTTCAGAGAGCTTGTATCATGAGCTTACGCCATTGGGCATTCACGTCGCGGTAGTCTGCCCTGGGCCGGTGCGCACCAAGTTTCGCATGCTGTTCGACGATCTGGCTCCCAACGCTCCGGCTTTTGTGGTGCTGGACGCCGCCGCCGTATCGAGAGCGGTCATAAAAACGATTGAAAGCAATAGGTTTGAAATCATCATGCCGCGGTCTCTTGCCTTTTTCTGCTTACTGAAGGGGCTGATGCCGGGTCTTGTTCGGTACCTTATCTCGAATCTTCGACCGAACTCAGGCAAACGTCAGTAGGAGGCGAAAAGGTAGGAACAAAATGATCGCAGCAGTTTTAACAGTGGAAGGCCTTTTCCATTAATCTACATAACTGACGCGAATTTTTAACCGACGGAGGACACCCATGGAAGCGCATGTCTTCGAGCTATCGACACCGGTTCTGACAGGCGGCAGGAGTCATATGCCGCTTTCCCGGACCGATTTGGTCTCGGTCGGGCTCAATTACTACACGCCTGGACGCAAGAACACTCTTCACACCCATCCCGGAGAGGATCACGCTTTCGTCGTACTGGAGGGAGAGGCGACATTTTACGACAAGAGTGAAAAAGCGACGGTGCTAAAGAAGGGCCAGGGCATTATGCTTCCGGAGGGATGGTATTACCGTTTCGAGAATAGCGGAGACAAAGCCCTCGTCTTGCTGAGATTTTCAGCCCGTAAAGCTAAACCCGCGGTAACCAGGATCGACAGCGCGGGCAGAACTCGAAGCGAAGATTCGACGGAATTCGTGCACGTCGACGGCGATACAGTGGACGGCAAATTTTGGCAACTGGCTTGATTCGCGCTTGGCGCGGCGAGGAGGAATTATGCGACGATTGAGTTGGCTTGTAGTTTTTTTCGGTCTGGTTTTCACCCCCCACGTGCTTCTTGCGCAGACGGTCGCTCCCGATCGGGGCAAGCTTGTCGAAGAGGCCAAAAAGGAAGGCAAGGTCGTCGTTTACGCGGCCTATTCGGCAACCGACGCCAATATTATTAAAGCCGCCTTTGAGAAAAAATATCCTTTCATAAACTTCGAATATTTTCGCGCCGGTAAAGACAAGCTTTTGGCTCGATACTTGACCGAGGTAAAGGCGGGACAATTTCTACCTGATATATATATTTCGAGCATCTTTCCGGTTTCGACGTTGCTCCAACAAGGGCTGCTGGGCAGATATCCTTCACCCGAGCGCGCCGCCTATGCCGATTCGCTGAAGGATAAGAATGGAAATTGGACAGCTATTTACTTAAACGCCATGACGATCGCCTACAACACGCGAATGGTAAAACCGCACGAGGTGCCGAAAAGTTACCAGGATCTTCTTTTCCCCAAATGGAAAGGCAAAATGGGGATGGACCTCAACAAGACCGAATGGTACGTCGCCATGCTCCAGATGATGGGCGAGGAGAAGGGAAAAAAGTACATGGAAACGCTTAGCAAGCAGGACATCCAAGCGCGTGAAGGCAATACGATCACGGGACAGCTTCTCGTCGCGGGCGAGTTTCCGTTGGTCGTCTCTCAGTATCCAACCAGTGTCGAAGAGATGAAGAAAAGAGGCGCACCGATAGAATGGGTTCCTCTTCAGCCTCATTTTGTCTTTCCGATCGTGATGGCTCCGACCGCGAAGCAGCCCCATCCAGCCGGCAGCAAACTTTTCGTCGATTTTATCCTCTCGGAAGAGGGACAAAAAATAATGAAAAGTCTAAGCCGGATCCCAGCGCGCAAAGAAGTACTTCCTGAGCCGCCAAACCTGATCCAAGGCTACAAGCTCCTGGTCGTCAGGCCGACGTCAAGCGAGGACTACAATCGATACAATAACGAGTACCATAAGTATTTCCGCTAGTTCCCAATTCCTAACTTTTCCCCCCCCCGTATCTGAACTTTCTTCCAGTATCGGAACGCGCTAAATTTTTCTGCGTTCTTTCGACTGCCGATTTTTCGACAAATCTCATTGCCTTCGACCGAGAAGTTGTTAAGATGTTGCAGATTTTTCATGTATCGGGAAGACACCATAGCGGCTGTGGCGACGCCACCGGGCGAAGGCGGCGTGGCGATCGTGCGCGTGAGCGGTCCGGATGCCGAGCGAATCGCCGGGGAAATCTTTTGCCGCATCGGCGGCAAAAACGGCGCACTGCGTTCGCATACTTTGCATCACGGCACTATCCATGACGCAAAAACCGGCGCCGTTTTGGACCAAGCGCTTCTCGCCTTGATGCGCAAACCGCACAGCTATACAGGAGAAGACGTCGTCGAGATTCATTGTCACGGCGGACCGTTGTTGACGCGCCGGCTGTTGCAACTCGTCCTGTCGCGTGGCGCGCGCCACGCTGAGCCCGGGGAATTTACCAAGAGGGCTTTTCTCAATGGCCGCCTCGATCTTGCCCAGGCCGAGGCCGTTCTCGATCTCATACAGGCACGCACCGAGACGGGAATGAAATTGGCTGCCGAACAGATGCACGGTGGACTCTCAAGATGGGTCGCAGAGCTTCGCGAGGAGCTTCTTGACATCCTGGCACAGGTGGAAGCCGGCATTGATTTCCCGGAAGAAGATATCGAACTCCTGCACAAAGAGGAGCTGGTCGCAAAGGTCGATGGGTTGAGCAGAAAAATCTCCGAGATCGTCGCCAGCTACGAATGGGGAAGATTATTTCGCGAGGGAGCGAAGGTTTGCATCGCGGGCCGACCTAATGTGGGTAAATCGAGCTTACTCAACGCGCTGCTTGGCGCAGAGCGAGTCATCGTCACGCCGGTGCCCGGAACAACCAGAGATGTCATAGAGGAGAGTATCAACTTGGGCGGCCTGCCGATTGTTCTGTGGGACACGGCGGGGGTCCGTGATACCGATAATCCGGTTGAAAAGATCGGCGTAGAATTCTCCCGCAGACACATTGAGGCCGCTGACGCAACAATGCTGGTGCTCGACGGCGCTTCAACTCACAGTACTGAAGATGAGTCCATTCTACGAGCCGTGCGAGGTAAAAAGGGACTTGTGGTGATCAATAAAAATGATCTGCCGCAACAGCTCGCTCTCTCCTGGCTGGCTGAAGTAGCGCCGGACAAGGCGACCGTTTCCATTTCCGCAAAACAAGGCAGGGGAATAGACCAACTTAAGGATATGCTACGCGAGTTGCTCCTCGACATGCCTCTGGAACCTGCGGTGACTTTGACCAACCTGCGCCATAAGGCAGCTCTGGAGAGGTCAATCACGGCTCTTGATTCAGCAGCAAAAGCGATTCATGCCGGCGCCTCTCCTGACCTTATTATGGTAGAACTGGCGGAGGCCAAAGATGGACTTGCGGAGGTTATAGGCGAGGTATATCATGATGATATTTTAGAACGTATTTTTAAGAAATTCTGTATTGGAAAATAGGTATAATAGACAAAATAATTATTGCGTTACTTTGATTTTTGTTCCACGTGAAACGATGACTACAATTTGGGACGTTATCATCGTAGGTGCAGGCCACGCTGGTATTGAAGCTGCCTTAGCCGCTGCGAGGATGGGCGGAAATGCTCTTATGTTGACCTTGAACCTCGATCACATCGGTCAAATGTCTTGTAACCCGGCGGTTGGCGGCATTGGTAAGGGCCATCTGGTAAAAGAAATCGATGCCCTGGGTGGTGAGATGGGTCGCGCTATAGACGAGACGGGTATTCAGTTTAGAGTCCTGAATACCAAGAAAGGACCCGCAGTGCGGGCCTCACGCGCTCAGGCAGATAAAGCGCTTTACCGGCAGCGAATGAAGCAGGTTCTGGAGCATTGCCCAAACCTAACGATACGTCAGGCAAGTGTAGAGCGCCTGTTAGTTGATGAAGGGGAGGTCCGTGGGGTTGAAAGCCAAATTGGCGAAATTTTTCATGGCCGCCGGGTTATTTTGACTACAGGTACGTTTCTGAAAGGTTTGATTCACGTCGGCGATAAGAATTATTCAGCCGGCAGAGCGGGTGATTTTGCCGCTCAGGGTTTAAGTGAATCGCTGATTGGGCTTGGGTTCAAGATCGGCAGACTAAAGACCGGGACATGTCCTCGTCTGGATGGCCGGACCATCGATTTTTCCCGACTCCAGGTACAACATGGCGATCAACCTCCAAGACCATTTTCCTTTTTGAATGATCACGTCATTCAGAGACAAGTCCCCTGTCACATCACTTATACCAATAAGCAAACCCACGATATTATTCGTTCTTCGCTGCACCGGTCGCCAATGTATTCAGGAGTAATCAAAAGTCGCGGACCTCGATACTGTCCATCGATTGAAGATAAAATTGTCAGGTTCGCAGACAAAGAACGCCATCAGATCTTTCTTGAGCCCGAGGGTCTGGATACTGTTGAAGTCTATCCGAACGGTCTTTCAACTAGCTTGCCCCTCGATGTCCAAATTGAAATGGTCCATTCCATTGACGGCTTGGAACGGGCAGAAATAATGCGCCCAGGCTATGCCATCGAGTATGACTATGTAGATCCGACTCAACTCCATCCATCACTCGAGACTAAGCTGGTCAAAGGTCTCTACAACGCCGGTCAAATCAACGGAACTACAGGATACGAAGAGGCTGCCTCTCAAGGTCTGATAGCAGGAATTAACGCGGTTCTGAATCTGCGCGGCGAGGATGCGCTTATTTTTGCCAGAGATCATGCATACATAGGTGTTCTTATTGATGATCTTGTAACCAAAGGTACTGAAGGCGAGCCTTACAGGATGTTCACCTCTCGGGCTGAGTATCGTCTGCTATTACGTGAGGACAATGCCGATCTTCGCCTCACCGAAATAGGATACAATATTGGACTCGCAACCCGGGAGGCCTATGAGCGAATGAACAAGAGAAAACATGACCTATCGGAACTAATGAAGACCCTGGAGGAGACGCTGATTGCGCCCGCTGAGTCCGCGGAGAAAAAACTTGCAGTCTGGGGCTCGGCAGGTTTGCACGGGCAGACTTCGCTCGGACAGCTCTTGCGTCGTCCGGAAATTTCTTTTGCACATCTTGTTGAATTGCGTGGCGAACTACTAAAACACGTTCCGGACGCAGTCGCGCTACAGGCAGAGATCGAGATAAAATACTCTGGCTATATCAAACGCCAGCTCGAGGCGGTAAAGCGTTTCAGGAATTTAGAGACCGTGAGGCTACCGGAGAACATTGACTATTCCATAGTAAACGGGCTGTCACGGGAAGCGCGAGAAAAACTCGGCCGCATTCGTCCCAGATCTCTTGGGCAAGCATCAAGAATTGCCGGCATTACGCCTGCCGCAATTTCACTTCTTTCTATTTACCTGAAGAAACTAAAGCAGGCCTAGGCACCGATCGTAACGCAGCGCCGACTGTCGTTCTTCTTTAGGTTCCACGTGAAACGATTTTTTCCTTCCAACTTTCTAGCGCCTGTGATAAAAAACTAAACTATCAGCAGACATAACATAAATATTTGATATTGCAGGACTATTTTGTCATCCATCATTGCAATAGCCAATCAAAAGGGAGGTGTTGGTAAGACCACGACCGCGGTGAACTTGGCTGCTTCGCTCGCCGTTGCCGAGAAGAGGACTCTTCTCGTCGATGTGGATCCTCAGGGAAACACCACCACAGGACTAGGCATAGAACGGGGGAAGGTTAAGCAGAGCCTCTACCATGCTCTCATCGGTGAAGCGTCACTCAGAGAGATTTTAATTGGGACAGAACTCCGACATCTTTTGGTCGCGCCCTCGACCAAGGATTTGACAGGGGCGGAAATCGAACTGGTCACGGCCGATCGCCGCGAGTGGCGCCTAAAGGATACGCTACAAGCCATGGATGGAGAATTCGAATACGTGCTGCTTGATTGCCCACCCTCGCTCGGTCTTCTGACGCTCAATGCTTTGACTGCGGCTGAGTCCGTCCTTGTCCCTTTGCAATGTGAGTACTACGCGCTCGAAGGACTAACATCTCTTCTCGAAACTATTAAACTGGTGCAACAAGGGCTGAACCCCTCGCTTCATCTCGAAGGCATTCTGCTTACCATGTTCGACAGCCGCAATCGACTATCGCACCAAGTTGCGGAAGAGATCCGGTCGCACTTTCCTGACCGTCTGTTTCGTACTGTCATACAGCGTAACGTGCGCTTGAGTGAAAGCCCAAGTCACGGCAAGCCTGCTTTACTCTACGACTTCCATTCGACCGGAGCGCAAAATTATTTGGAGTTAGCCAAGGAGTTGATCCGTAATGGACAGGAGATTCGCCATGCAGACACAGAAAAAGGGACTGGGTAAAGGGCTGCGCGCCCTTATTCCAGCCGCCGAGAGTCCTGCTGAACCGTCCAACCAATTTGTCGACATCGAAACAATCTCACCTAATGCGTTGCAGCCGCGGCGTTCGTTCGACGAGGCAAAGATCGACGAGCTTGCAGCATCGATTCAAGACCAGGGCATTATTCAGCCGCTTATCGTTCGCCGAACGATCGATGGTTACGAGTTGATCGCCGGCGAGCGGCGCCTGCGCGCAGCTATGAAAGCCGGCTTGAGCAAAGTGCCCGTGGTCGTCCGTGAAGCGAGTGATCACGAATCTCTGCAAATGGCGCTGATCGAAAACCTCCAGCGCGAAGACCTGAATGCTATCGAAGAAGCGCAGGCCTACCGGAGGCTTCAGGAAGAGTTCCATCTCGGCCAGGAAGAGATCGCGCAAAAAGTCGGGAAGAGCCGGCCGGCAGTGGCAAATTGTATTCGTCTTTTACAATTGCCCGAAGAAGTGCAGCGCGAGGTGATCGAAGGCAATCTTTCCGCAGGCCACGCCAGGGCGCTTCTGTCTCTGGAGCGCGAGGCGCTGATCAGCGCCGCTGCGCGAGAGGTTATCGCCAAGGGGCTTTCAGCGCGGGAGGTGGAGCGGTTGGTGCGGCGGCTCAAAGGTGCTCGGAGAGCAAAAAGGGCCGCGGCTTCGTTGGACCCAAATCTCCGCTCTTTCACCGAAAACCTGCAGCGCTCCTTGGGGACAAAAGTTCGATTGGTGCATCGCGGTACGCGAGGAACGATAGAAATCGACTATTATTCTTTAGACGATCTGGAGAGAATCATCCGCGTCATCGGCGTGACAAATCTTCCCGCCTAGGTTTGACAAAGGCAGGGCAAGTCGATATCAGAACCAATTGCGTTCCCATTATCTATACAGGAGACAAAATGACTCTGAAATCGTTCCGCTCTCGTCTCTACGCTAAAGCGCTTCTAAGCGTATCGCTGGGCTGTCTCGTCCTGACATCCACGAATGTCTTTGCACAGACTCCTTTTTATCAAGGGAAAACCATCACGATCATTCAAGGTCGCGAGCCCGGCGGCACTGGAGATATGCGCGCGCGCGCGGTGTTCCCTTTTCTGCGAAAATACATTCCCGGCCAACCCACGGTCATCACGGAATTTGTGGCCGGCGCCGGCGGCCGTAAAGCGGCGAACCATATTTTCAGAGGCGCCCGTCCCGACGGACTGACCATCGGCAGCGTCGGCGCCGGTCTCATAGCGAATGCCGTATTGGGTGAACCGGGGGTTCAGTACGATCTGGACAAGTTCATCTATTTGGGAACCCCGAACAGCGAATCTCACTATGTCTTTTTGACTAAAAAAGAAGCGGGGTTCAGCAACCTGGAAAAACTCCGCGCCGCTATCGGAGTAAGGATCGGCGCCCAGTCGGTCGGGCACGACATTTACATGAATGGCCGCCTCTTCGCTTGGATTCTCGGTCTTAAAGATCCTAAGTTCGTTACCGGTTATTCAGGTCCTGAGGTAGATGCAGCTCTCATGCGTGGGGAAATCGATGCTCGCGCGAACATTGCAGATACAATTGCGCAGCGCACGCCCGATTGGATAGAGAAGCGGCTTATGGACTTTCATTCTATCATCGAAATCCCCAAAGGAGACAAGCATCCTCGCTTTGCTCAGCTGCCAGAGATGGAGACCTTCGCTAAAACCGATCGCGAACGAAAAGTCATCGCGTTGAACCGCGCCTTCCGCCTCGGTGGCTCGCCTTTCATTCTTCCTCCGGGGACACCGAAAGAACTGGTGGATATTCTCCGCGAAGCGATGAGGAAGACCTACAACGATCCGGAGTTTCACAAAGAGTTTAAGAAGCTCACGGGGGATGACCCCACTCCGCTCATGCCCGAGGCGCTGGAGAAATATGTCAGGGAGCTCCCACGCGATCCCGATACGATTGACCTCTTCAAAAAACTTGCCGGTGCAGACCCGCTGCCGCCTCGGTAGAGACAAACCATGTTTGGGGGTCCGATAAAGCTAGAAATACACCGAATAGCACTTTCTATTGGGCTCTTTCTCAGCGGCGGTTTGGCTCTCATTTTATCCTTACCGAGTTCTGCCTCTTCACAGGCTCCTTTTTATCGGGGCAAGACGATTACCCTCATTCAAGCCACGTCGCCAGGCGGCACGGCGGATATGATGGTTAAGGCCACCATTCCCTATCTTAAAAAGTATATCCCTGGTGAGCCGGCTATCATGGCTGAGTACATGCCCGGCGCCGGAGGAATCAAAGCGGTCAATCATATCTATAAGAGCGTCCGGACGGACGGCCTTATGATCGGAAACGTCGGTGGCGGTCTGGTGTCGAATGCGGTGCTCGGCGAGACCGGCGTCCTATACGACATCAATAAGTTCATCTATCTGGGTTCGCCCCACAGCACCTATCACTGGGTTTTCATGACGAAACGTGAGAGCGGTCTCGTAAACCTTGAGGCTTTGCGTTCGGCCTCTGGGGTAAGAATCGGGGCACAAGCAGTCGGCCATTCGGTTTACATTGTTGGCCGGCTCTTCGCTTATCTCATGGGACTCAAGGAGCCAAAGTTTGTCGTGGGCTATTCTGGGCCGGAGCTCGATTTGGCGTTGGCCAACGGCGAGGTGGATGCGCGGATCAACAATGCCGACACGTTGACAAAACGAAATCCGGAGTGGCTGGCCAAAGGAGTTGTCAACGTTCATGCCATCTTGGAGGTACCGAAAGGCAGCAAACATTCCACCTTTGCCCATTTGCCGGAGGTGGAGGATTTTGCCAAGTCGCAAAAGGAGCGAAAGGTGTTGGCGATGCTCCGGGCCTTTAGACAAGTTGGCTCGCCATATATTTTACCGCCGGGCACGCCGAAACCGCAGGTCGATATTCTGCAACAAGCAATGGCTAAGGCCTTTAGCGATCCCGGCTTCCACAACGAATATAAAAAGCTGACCGGAGATGAAGCGTCGCCTATCTTGGCTGATCAGATAGAGCGGGCAATAAAGGATCTTCCGCGTGAGCCGGAAATCGTCGAGCTGTTTAAAAAGATCGGTAGCAGCGATCCTTTGCCGGTGCGCTGAACGGCTCGGGCGCTCCCTTTGTCCGTCCCTCCCGGCACGCCTTGACGATCCGCGGCGAAATTCTCCAGGAGGCGTTTTCGCAAGACTTACCGCGACCCCAAGAGGCTTGTCCACGCTGATCCTCTCACGCCCAACTGACGCTCTCATCGAGGCCAGAATTCTTCTGGCGCGAGCTTGACACGACTAACAGCTATTGATAGGCGAGGTTCCCAATCGGGAGGATTGTATATGCAATTTAAACAAGCCTTCGGTCCTTTTGATCGGCTTGGATACGGGGCCGCTCTTGTCTGTCTTTTATTATCCGGCCATGTTTTTGCTCAGACGCCATTTTATCAGGGTAAGACCATCACAGTGATTCAAGGACGTGATCCTGGCGGCACAGGGGACATGCGGTCGAAAGCCGTCAGCCAGTTTCTCCAGAAATATATTCCCGGTAACCCGACCCTCATCCACGAATACATGGGGGGTGGAGGAGGGCTGAGAGCCGCGAACCATATCTTTTCATCGGCCCGGCCCGACGGATTGACCATTGGGAGCGTAAGTTCGGGGATGCTCTCGGCCTCGGTGTTGGGTGGAGCAGGCGTGAAATATACTCCCGAGAAGTTTTTTTACTTGGGCTCTCCCGACGGCGGCGGCCAGTTCCTCTTCTATACGAGGAAAGAGGCCGGGTTCAGCAGTATCGATAAGCTGCGGGCGAGTTCCGGCCTCAGGATCGGGGCGCAGTCGGTCGGCCACAGCAACTACAATATCGGCCGGTTGGCCGCCTACGTACTGAGATTGAAGGACGTCCGATTCGTCACAGGTTATTCCAGTCCTGAGATCGACGCGGCTCTGCTCCGCGGCGAAGTGGACGCGCGGTTTAACCAGGCCGATAGCGTCTTGCAGCGAAATTCGGAGTGGGTGGAAAAGAAAATAATGGACTGGCATCTTACCTTGGAGATTCCCAGGGGCGTCAAGCACCATAAATTCGGTTATCTCCCGGAACTTGAGTCCTTCGCTAAGACGGATAAAGAGCGGAATCTGATCGCGCTGCAGCGCGCATTCAGGATCATCGGTTCGCCCTTTATTCTTCCTCCCGGGACCCCTAAAGAACCGGTCGGCATTTTACAAGAGGCCATGCGCAAGGCGTTTAAGGATCCGCAATTCCCGAAGGAGTTTAAAAAGCTCGCCGGCGACGATCCGGAAATCGTCATGCCCGAGGTGCTGGAGCGGAGCATCAAGGAGCTTCCGCGCGAGCCTGAAGTCGTTGAGCTTTTAAAAAATCTTGCCGGGCCCGGTCCCTTGCCGCCCGGCTGAGGAACCCAGGAGAATCAAATTGGAAACTTCGCTATTCGACGCAGCAGCTCAGGGTTTTCTGAACATCATGCAGTGGAAGGTTTTTTTTGCGCTGTTGATGGGCGTGGGCATCGGCACATTCACCGCCGTGGCGCCTCAAGGGTTGGGGACACCGCTGGTCTACGCAATCGCATTGCCGGTGGTTATCAAGTGGGAACCGATTACGGGCATCGCTCTCCTGATCGGAGCAAGCTCGGTGAGCGCGATTTGCGCGGCTTATCTTCCGATCCTCTTCGGCATCCCCGGAGGCTCCGGCTCGCAGGCTACAGTGCTGGACGGTTATCCCATGGGTAAGCGCGGCGAGGGCCGACGCGCCCTCGGCGCCTCTTTTATGGCCGGGGGCATGGGATGTTTGATCGGCACGTTGACTCTTGCGATGGCGGTCCCTGCGACCAGACCGTTGATTTATCTGATGGGCTCTCCCGAGCTTTTCGTAGTCATGCTATGGGGCCTGAGCATGGTGGCTGTTCTTGCCGGGCGTCGCCCGATCAAAGGACTGATCGCCGCCGCCTTCGGTCTTCTGATCGCAACGGTGGGCCAACAGGCACAGAGCGGCGTCATGCGCTTTGTTTTCGACGAGCCGTATCTTTTGGACGGTATTTCCATAAGCATCATCGCGCTGGCTCTTTTCGGCATTCCCTCGGCGCTGGACTTGGCCCTCACCAAGCTGGGCGTGGAGCAGCAGCCGGTGCCGCTCAAGGGAAGCCTTTTCGACGGTGTCAGGGATACGCTGCGCGAATGGTGGCTGGTGATACGGTGCAGTTTTTTGGGAGTCTGGGTTGGGATCGTCCCTGGGCTCGGCTCGCAGGTGGTCGACTGGCTCGCTTACGGACATGCGGCTCAAACCGCCAAGGGCGCGCGGGAAACCTTCGGCAAGGGCGATGTGCGCGGAGTCATCGCTCCCGAGAGCGCCAACGACGCGAAGGATGGAGGCGACCTCATAACCACGTTGCTGCTCGGATTCCCACAAGGAGTGGCGACAGCGCTTTTTATTGTTGCCTTACTCGCTTGGGGATATCTTCCCGGCCCGGAGATGGTCAAGAAGAACCTGGACGTAGTCTATAGCGTAATTTGGATTCAGGGGATTGCGGGAATCATCGGAACTCTGATCGGATTTGTTTTAGCCGGTCAACTCGCCAAGCTGGCCGAGGTGCGCTATACGTTCATGGTTCCGACGCTTTTCCTGTTCATCTTAATGGGCGCTTTCAGCGTCAATCGCGATCCCCTAGACCTCGTGGTCGTGGTTGCCTTTGGGATACTCGGTTATTTCATGAGGCGCTTTGCCTATCCCAGACCGGCCATGATTCTCGGTCTCGTCTTGGGCGACCTGATGGAAAAATATCTCTATCGATCGATGGCAGCCTACGGCTTCACCTGGCTCGCGCGACCTGCGGTCATTGTCCTACTCATTCTCGCTGCCGTCTCTTTTTTCTTCACCTTGCGCGGCAGGCTTAAAAGCGATTCGGACTCGCCAACTTCTTTACGCGGGGCGATGGGGACGGCTGATGAAAGCTAATCTGGCGTTTTTTTTCCTGATGGTTTTTTTAGTGGCGGTTTGGGCTGGTTGGGGGTGGCCTTACATAGCCAAGCTCATGCCGATTTACGTTGCAGCCATCCCGGGGCTTATCCTGGTAGTCATTCAGCTCTATCGGGACGCCACAGATTGGGAGGGACGTCAGAGCGGAAAAGGCGGCGGCATCGAGATGGATGAGGTCTACGATGTGAAGTTGGATAAAGCGATCGAGATCCGCCGGACCGTAACTTTTTTCGCGTGGTTCATTGCCGGCGCCTTGGGCATCTGGCTTTTCGGCATTGTGATCAGCCTGCCGGTTTTGGTTTTTCTCTATGCTCTGGTCGAGGGGAAGGAACGGTGGATCACCTCCCTTGTCATTGGCGCCTGCACGTTTGCGATCGTCTGGGGAGTCTTCGAATATATGCTCGATTCGAGGTGGCCGCCGGGAGTTCTTTTCCGTTAAAAACTATCTATAGATCACCGTGTCTTAAAGATCTCCTGAAAGAGCTTCACGTTTTCTGAAAAATATTTATAGTCGTCGGGTCGCTCCACCACGCGCTGAAAACCGCGAAAGAGGCGCGTTGGTTTGGGTTCCACGTCCTTACGAACGGGAATTCTCTGAAACCCCACGAGCATTTCTTGCCCTTCTTTTGAGAGGAGAAAGTCGAGGAAGAGCCTGGCCGCATTTGGGTTGGGGGCTTTCGACCCGATCATGAGCGGATCGATCTCGACCACCGCGGGTTCGAGCGCAACCCAGTCCATGGGGCCTCCCTTAAATTTCTCCCTTTCAACCGTGTGGGCGTACGCAATCACGAGGGGATATTGCCCGGCGCCCGTGAAGGTAACCCTTTCCGTGTTGCCTCGAGAGAGCACAGGGTCCTGAGCCGCGAGTTTCTTCATGTAATCGATAGCCTTTTCTCTGCCCCAGGCTGACATAAGACCTTGAAGCAGGAGATAGGCTTCGTTGTCCATCGAAATCTTTCCGCCCTTCCATTTGGGATCCAAGAGGGCCTCGTACGTGCGCGGAACTTCCTCGCTCTTCACGAGCTTCGTATTGTAACCCAGAGCATTAGGGACGACATAATGAACGTGCCAGAAACCCTGTTTGTCGAACAGGTCGAGCTCGATCATCCTGGTTTCCGGCGACAAGTAAGCGGCGAGGAGATTTTTTTCCTTAAAGGCCTGGATCATCTCGCCTCTTCCACCCACCACGTCAAAGCCGAACCTCCCCGCCCGGGCCTCGGTGAGCACCTTATTCATCAGCGCGCCGCCCCCGGAGCGGAAGAGCGTCGGCTTGATAAACGCGTATTTCTTTTGAAAGGCTTCTACGATCGGCTGGCTTTGATCGAAAGTCATGGAGGTATACCAAATTATTTCACGCTCTTTTTTGGCGCCCTCGATGACCCTGGGATCGGAGCTCACTTGAGCGAAGACGTTTATCGAGAGCGCGAGCAACGCAATAACCAAAGCAGTCAAGAATCGGGTTTGCATCGTAGAACCCTCCTTCTAACTGACCTTTGAGCCAAACGTTTCGATCTCGCCGTCTTATCAAACGTTGCGACTAGCCTCGCCTATAACAGCCCCGTTCGGGTGTCAACAGTTATTTCGAACCCATCCTCTATTGACATGGGGAACTTTAAACAATAGTTCTCCGGCTGAAGAGTGCTGGGTTTGAGTTCTTTTCGGAGGTGAGACGTGGAAGCTCCGTTCCCTGAGAGCGAGTATCAAGCGCGCTACGAGCGAGCGCAACAGCTCATGGAGTGCGCCGGTCTTGAAGCCTTGGTCGTGTCCGGCAAGGACAACTACTGGTATTTTACCGGCCTCATCAGCTATCAGTTCGATCACCTCATGCGTCCGCAGATCTGCATCCTGCCGAAGGACGGCAAGCCCCTGGTTTTGGTCTATGGGAACGAGCGCGCGAAGGCTCAGTCGCTACCGTGGATCGGGGAGGTCAAAAGCTATGTCGACGTTCCCTTTCCTCAGGAGATGATTCCCAACTCCTTGAAGGAGGTGGGGCTGGGCAGCGCCAAATTAGGTTTCGAGCTCGGCGAGGACCAACGGTTGGGTTTTCCCGTGACCTATCTCTCGGCGCTGAGAGAAGCTCTTCCCAAAGCGGAAATCCTCGACGCTTCTCCGAGTCTTTGTGAACTACGAATCATCAAAACGCCCCGAGAGACCGCCGCGATGCGGCGCGCCTGTGAAATCTCCATGAAGGCCTACGATCGCTGTTTACCTCAGCTCAGAGCCGGAATGACCCGGCGCGAAGTCGCCGAACGTCTTTTTATCGCCATGATCGAAGAGGGCGCAAATCCACGCGTCCCGGGATTTCTCATGCTCAACGCGTCGACCGCCTACGACGACAAGCGCTATGGAAAATGCGACCGCATGATCGCGGATTTTGGCGCTTGCTACGAAGGCTATTTCGGCGACATCACGCGGATGGCCATCTTCGGACCGCCCACCCCGGATCAAAGAAAAGAGCACCAAGTCGCCTGTGATCTTATCCGACGCTGTAGCGAGGCGATGAGGCCGGGCGCGCCGATCGCCGAGCTATCGCGCATCGCCAACCGCGAGCTCGAGCAAAGAGGCTATCCGATCGTTGAAAGCCCGAAGAGAATCGGCCATGGGATCGGCCTTGCCCGCGCCGAGCCGCCGTCGCTAAATGAAGCAGAGAAAGCCGTTCACAAGCCCGGGATGATCCTGGCGCTCGAACCTAAGGTCCGGACAGCCAAAGGATCGGTTCATCTCGAGGAGGACGTTCTCATCACTGACAACGGCGCCGAGTTTTTGACCTCCGGGGCGGAAGAGCTACGCGTCATAGAGTAACGATGCAGCAAAAGGGCGTCATTTACCTCTCCAACCAGGACGTAAAGAATCTTCTAGATCTCAAGACGGCCGTTGAGATCACGGCGCAAGCGCTGCGCGACCATCACGAAGGCCGCATCGTATGGTCGAAGCCCGAAGACCTGGCGATCAAGCCTGACCGCGGTTGGCAGTATTGGGTGACCGGATGCGCCCTCGGCGAGCAATCAGTTGCCGGGTTTCGCTTGAGAGCGATCAAAGCCGAAGGTGGCAGCCGCGATCCCTCCAGACCTCCCAGGGGACCTCGGCGTATTCTCATTCTCAGCGATCGCGAAGGCGGGGAAATCGTCGCGATCATGGACGAAGACTGGTGCCACTCGGTCAGAACCGCGGCCGCGGCAACCGTGGCATGCCAGGTTCTTGCGCGAAAAGGCTCCACCAAGCTCGCTCTGCTGGGAGCCGGCGATACCGCGCGCGCGACGCTGCCCGTCATGGCCAAGGCTTTCAATTTACAAGACGTGCGTGTGACGTCGCGAAGCCCGGAATCACGCCGGAGTTTTGCGCGGGAGCTGAGCGCTGAGCTCCATCTTCAAATCAGGCCCATCGACACGACGGAGGAAGCTCTTGCGGGCGCCGACATGGTCATCTCCGCCACGACGACGACGGAGCCTTTCATCCAGGAGGCGTGGCTGGGAAAAGGCGTTTTCGTTTATTCGATCGGCAAACATCAGGAATTGGAAAACGCGGCTTACAAGAACGTCGACAAGTTCGTCGTCGATAGCTGGGAGCACTGCAAAAAGAAATCCGACCTGGATCGGATGCTCAAGGAGGGCTTCCTGACCGACAAGGATGTCTATGCGGAGCTTCCCGAACTGATCGCCCGGACAAAACCCGCGAGGGAATCGGATCGAGAGCGCATCTTCATGCGCGCCATCGGTCTGGTCAACCAGGACATCGCCATTGCCGACTGGCTTTATCGGCGCGCGCTGGATACAGGGGCGGGAACGCTTTTACCTTACTAGACTTTGGCGGTCTATTCTTCCAATAATTTTCTGAGATCTTCCCACTCCGTCACCGGCTGGGAGCAGGTGAAGTTGTGGCAAACATAGACCGTGGGCCTGCCGTTGAGCTGACCCTTGCCGGCGAGTAGCGGCGACACCTTGTCCAGAGACTGATCCGGATCGATCGTCTGTAGAGTTTGGTTCGGCAGGTAGAGCGAATGGATTTTTCTTAGCAGATTGGTCGCGGTCGGATCGTCTCGCTTCCCTACTATGATGATCTCCTTGGGCTTCTCAAGATAAAAATCGAGCGCGGACAGCATATGGGCGAAGCCGAACGGCTGTTGCTCCATAGCGTCGTAATAAATGCGCAGTGTTTTTTCCGCTCTCTTGAGGTACCCTTCCTGCCCCGTGTAGTGGTAGAGCCTGAGTAAGAGCTGCGTGGCGATCGCGTTTCCGGATGGCACAGAGCCGTCGAAGGCCGGCTTGGTGCGGCTGATGAGCTGCTCGTTCGACTTTCCCGTGTAGAAAAAAGCGCCGCCGATGTCGTCCCAGAACTCACGGACCATCGTGTCGGCGATGTTGACCGCGCGTTGCAAGTCGGAGCGTTCCAATGTGACCTCGTAAAGATCGAGGAACCCCGCCGCGATAAAAGCGTAATCGTCAAGGTAGCCAAGAAGCTTTGCCTTCCCGTCTTTGTAAGTATGGAGCAAGAGGCCGTCGCGGAACATTCTGGCGAAAATGAAATCGACCGTGTTCCGCGCGGCGTCCAGGGATACGGGCGATTCTAAGACTTTGCTCGCTTCCGCCAGGCCGGAAAGCATAAGCCCGTTCCACGAGGCGATAATTTTTTCATCGCGGAACGGCTTCACTCTTTTTTCTCTTTCTTCGAACAATTTCTTCTTGGCGCCCGTGAGCACAGCCTCGATCTCGCTTGCTTCTTTGCGGAAAAAGCGCGCTGCCTGTTCAAGCGTCAGGACCGGATGAAGAATGTTTTTGCCCTCGAAATTCCCGAACTCGCTCACGCCATAGACGCGGCAGAATATCTCGCCGGCCTCCTCGCCGAGGATACGCATCACCTCGTCCTCAGTCCAAACGAAGAACTTTCCTTCTTCGCCTTCGCTGTCGGCGTCCTGCGTGGAATAAAAGCCGCCCTCGGAATGCAGCATCTCGCGCAGCAGATACGCCAGTGTCTCTTCGACCACATTCTTGAACAGAGGCGCGCCCGTGATGGCGAAGGCTTGCGCGTAGCTGCGCAGGAGCTGGGCGTTGTCGTAGAGCATCTTCTCGAAATGAGGCACCAGCCATTTTTCATCCACGGAATAGCGGTGGAAGCCGCCGCCGAGATGATCGTAGATGCCGCCTTCGGCCATCCGCGTGAGCGTGTGGACGATCGTGTCGAGGAAGCGCTGGTTCTTGGACTTCCGATGGGCCCGCATGAACAGATCGTAGACTCCGGCGTTGGGGAACTTCGGCGCCCTGCCGAAGCCGCCGTGCTCGGGGTCATAGGCTTGCGCGAGACTCTCCGCGCTCCGGGCGATGATATCGGGAGCGAAAGGCCGGCTGCTCTCGGCAAGACTCGTCATGCGACCCAGCGCGCTGACGATCTGCTCGACGCTCTTGGTCACATCGTCGGGTCTCTCCCGATATGCCTGAACGATGGCGTTTAGGATTCTCGGAAAGCCCGGCATGCCGTGGCGGTCCTCCGGCGGAAAATAAGTGCCGCCAAAGAACGGCTTGCCTTCTGGCGTTAAAAATACGGTCATCGGCCAGCCGCCGCGCCCAGTGAGCATCTGTACGGCGTTCATGTAGATCTCGTCCAGGTCCGGACGCTCCTCCCGGTCCACTTTGATGTTGACGAAATTCTCATTCATCAACTTTGCGATCTCTTCGTTCTCGAATGACTCCTTTTCCATCACGTGGCACCAATGACAGGCGGAGTATCCGATGCTGAGCACGACCGGTTTGTTCTCGCTCTTGGCTTTTTGAAAAGCATCTTCGCCCCAGGGATACCAATCGACCGGGTTGTGGGCGTGTTGCTGAAGATAGGGGCTGCTCTCGCGGACGAGGCGGTTGGTGTGCATGATTTTTCCCGTCTGCGGCGGAAGACGAGACGATTGGCTCGCGGTGCTCGGCTTGATGAAGCCGGCTGCTTTCAGCCTAGCGCAGTTTGAGGTCGAAGGCTACGGGGCCTTTGTCGCCGCGGCGGGTCTGAAATTGCACCGCATCGCGCTCATTCAAATCCTCGAACTGCACGCGCGGCGCAAGGCTGCTGCGATGGAAAAAGACGTCGTCGCTGCCGTCGTCGGGAACGATGAACCCAAAGCCCTTATCTCGGATAATTTTTTTTATCGTTCCGGTCATATCGGCCGCTCCCTTCTATCGATCGAAACTTAGAGTCTCCTATCCCCTTTTCCCAGAGCGTGCAAGGACTTCGACTCGTTCTTGACAGCCTCCGGCCCTTCATCCACACTAAACTCATGCCGGTGAAAAAGGTGATCGTCGCCCAGCCGCGGGGATTTTGTGCTGGGGTCGAGATGGCGATCGAGACGGTGGAGCGTGCGCTCAAGAAATACGGCGCGCCGCTCTATGTTTTCCACGAGATCGTGCACAATCGCCACGTCGTGCAAGACTTCATCAAGCGCGGCGTAACCTTCGTTCAGACGGTGGACCAAGTTCCGGCCGGGGCGAAGCTGATTTTCAGCGCCCATGGCGTTGCGCCCGCGGTGTTGCGGCGGGCGCGCGAGCGTCGCGTCGAGATCGTCATCGACGCGACCTGCCCGCTGGTTGAAAAAGTCCACCGGGAGGTGCGGAAGTTCGCGGCGCAGGGTTATGGGATCATACTCGTCGGACACGAAGACCACGACGAGATCGTGGGCACGAGCGGCGAGGCGCCGGAGCGAATTCAGATCGTCGCCACGGGGAAAGAGGCTGAAAAGATCCGCGTTGCTGATCCGGAGAAGGTTGTGGTTCTGACTCAAACTACTCTCAGCGTGGACGATACTCGAGAAATCATCGATGTTCTCAAGCGAAGATTTCCCCGAATGGTGACGCCGTCGAAAGAGGATATCTGCTACGCGACGCAGAACCGCCAGGACGCGGTGAAGCAGCTTGCCCGCGAGGTCGATCTCGTGCTCGTGATCGGATCGGCCAACAGCGAGAACTCGAACCAGCTTTGCCGCGTGGCGCGCGCCCGGGGCATTCCCGCCTATCTCATCAACGACATCAGCGATGCCGACCCCGATTGGCTTCACGGAGTGGAGCGCGTCGGCATCACCTCCGGCGCCTCGGCGCCCGACCGGTTGGTATGGGAGTCGGCGGATTTTTTCAAACAGCACGGCGCCGAAGTTTCCACGAGCGGGTTTGTCGAAGAGAACGTTCATTTTGCTCTGCCGAGCGAGATTGCCGATACGCCTTGAATCCAAACGACCGGCCATGCTACACCATTGTTTCGCGCGAAAAGAGGAAGAGCCATGAACCGCATCGTCCATATCGCCGTAAAAGTCGACGACCTGGAGACAAGCAGCGAGTTTTACCAGAAAGTCTTCGGCTTCGCGCCGATGGACAATGCCAAAGTCCGAGACCACACATCGTTTCATTTGAGCGACGGCACGATCGACCTGGCGCTGATCAAGTACGACAGCGAACAGTCGGCCGAATCGAAGGCCGCGGGCCCGGGTCCCTGCATCCATCACATCGGCATAGAGGTGGATGACGTGAATGAGTACCTGGCCCAAATCCAGAAGTTCGGCTGCGAAATCATCAGCGACCCGGGCGTGATACCGATCAAGTTCCGCGCCCCCGGCGGAACCGTTCTGGAGATCGTTCCCCGGCAAAGGTACAAAAAACCCACGCTGGACTAGATTCTTACCTTTGAAATGTTAAACAGAACGACTTCAAGAAAATTTATCGCGCCAAGACGCCAAGAACGCAAAGTAAGAAATATTTTCTGTTTCTCCGAACTTGGCGCGCTTTGCGTCTTTGCGCGAGGCATCTTTTCTGCGATTCGATAAGCGGAATGCAAGCGAAAATTTCAAATATTTTTGGCTAGCTTTCCCATGGATACCGTCAAGGTTTACTATCGCCCCGGCTGATTTACCTGCGCCAGCACGAAAGAGTTTCTTTCGCAGAGCGGCATACGATTCGAACCCAGGGACATCGAGAACGATCCCGGGGCGCTGGCCGAGTTGCAAGAGCTGGGCCTTCGCATCGTGCCCGTCACAGTCGTCGGCGACAAAACCGTTTCCGGCTTCGACCGGCTGGAGCTCACCCGCCTTTTTCAACTTTCTGATCAAAAAGAAAAGCCGGTCGCCGGTCCCTGGCTCTTCGAGACGCTGGATAAAATTCTCACCGCGGTGATCCGGGCCGCGCGCCAGGTCCCGCCCGAGCGTATGCTTTGGACCACGCCCGATCGCGACCGGCCGTTCAAGGTTTTTTGCTACCACATCGTGGTTGATCCGACCCACGTTCTCGACGCCATCGCGAGCGGAAAGTACGACGGCAATTTTAAACTCACCTACGCAGAGAAGGCCGAGCCCTTCGGCTCGATGGAAGAGGTGGCGCGTTTCGGTGAAGAGTGCCGCTTCCGCGTCCTCCAGGCCGCCAAGAATTTGCGTCGCGCGGAGCTCGAGCGGCCGATCGACGGGTACGCAGGAACGACCGACGGCCACGAGCTGTTTTATTTAGTCTTGAGCCACACCGGCCATCATTTGCGCCAGCTTTACGCCATGCTCGGCATGATCGGCGTCGAGCCGGCCGACCCGCTCAAAGAGGAAGACTTCCGCGGCATACAGATGCCGAAAGAGCTGTGGTAGAAATTGCCCTTGGGATCGTCGCGTCTTCTTCCCGGCTGCGATAGTTAGAAGATAAAAATTTCTCTTGCCTTTGATGCAGTAGTCATGTTAGGTGCTCACCAGTTCCATTAACCGTACGGCCCGACCATCAAGGCTCTTACCTTGAACTGTTCGGTGACGGGATCTTAAGCGCGACGAATTTCGACCGAGTAGAAACCTTGATTCCAACGGAGACCGGATCGGTCCAAGCCGAATTCACGCAGAGGAACTCGGTCTCGGCGGAACAAGCTGGATGCTCAATCTCTAGGCAACCACTGATCGTAAAACGGGCAAGTATCTTTTTGTAACCGTTCGGGAGATCGGAAATCATTTGGGTTTTACAAAAAAAAGATGGCATAGTGGTTGCTCCGACAGCACAGGTTTATAGTTGTCATACGTGCTCTCGGCTTCGCTGTTGAAGCATACCTGGGTCGAGGAGGACTGAACGTGGAAAAACATAGAAAGGTTCTGGCGCTTTTCATTGTTGTCTTTTGGATTCTCACCGTAATCGTCATCACTTCGGCTCTGGCTGAGCAAGCGCCGCAGCCTCCGGCCGTCGCGCCGGCGGCTCCGCCCGCGGCCAAAGTGGAGCCGGGGAAAGCGCTCGTCCCGTTTACCCAAGAGCTTTTGGATCAGGTGGGCGGCGCCAAAGTGGCGATAGATACGGCCTGGACACTGCTGACCGCGTTTTTGGTCTTTTTCATGAATCTGGGTTTTGCCATGGTCGAGACCGGCTTCTGCCAGGCAAAAAACGCCGTCACAATCTTGGCTAAGAACTTTATCGTCTTTGCCATCTCGTCCGCAGCTTTTTTAATTTTGGGTTTTGGGATCATGTTTGGAGACGGCACCCCCTTCTTCGGGACCCAGGGAATATGGTTCGTTGGCGGCGCCGACAACAGCCCTGCCATGGCTGACGCTTACAAGGGAGTATATTCGGCTCTAAACTGGACCGGTACGCCGCTGTGGACAAAATTTTTCTTCCAACTGGTCTTTGCAGGGACGGCCGCCACAATTGTCTCCGGGGCGGTAGCCGAGAGAATCAAGTTCGGCGCCTTCTATCTTTTCAGCTTTGCCATGGTGGGCATTATTTACCCCGTAGTTGGACACTGGATTTGGGGCGGCGGCTGGCTTGCTAAGCTTGGGATGTTCGACTTTGCCGGCTCCACGCAGGTCCATTCTATCGGAGGCTGGGCGGCGTTGGTTGGGGCGGTGATGCTCGGTCCGCGTATTGGAAAGTATGGCAAAGACGGACAGATTACTGCAATCCCCGGGCATAACATCGCGCTGGCTACTCTTGGGACTTTTGTTCTTTGGTTCGGCTGGTTTGGGTTTAATCCCGGAAGCACCATGGCTGCGGACTGGAACGCTATCGGCCGGATTGCAGTGACGACAAATACTGCCGCGGCGGGTGGGGCGCTCGCCGCGTCCATTACGGCTTGGATTTTTTTGGGCAAGCCGGACCTGTCTATGATACTCAACGGCTCGCTGGCAGGGCTTGTGGCGATAACGGCTCCTTGCGCGTTTGTGAGCGTTCCGAGTTCCCTGATTATCGGCTTAATTGCCGGCATATTGGTCGTTGTGTCCGTGCTCTTTTTTGATCGAATCAAAGTGGACGATCCGGTCGGAGCAATCTCGGTCCACCTCGTTAACGGGGCGTTTGGGACCCTCGCCCTCGGTCTCTTCGCCCAGGATCAGTTTATGCCCGGAACCACCGGCAATGGCCTCTTTTTTGGCGGCGGGCTTAAGCTATTCCTGGCCCAGCTCACGGGTGTGGTGGCTGTTGGTGTCTTTGTCGTTATCAGTTCGTTGATCTTCTGGGGCATCATTAAGGCCACGGTCGGTCTGAGAGTCCCGCCTGACGAAGAACTAGAAGGGTTGGATGTAGGCGAACACGGGATGCGGGCCTATCCAGATTTTCAGTTGACTCATGGGCGAGAGTAACCACATTTAACAAAGGGAGGAAGATGGTAATGGCAGCGAAGGACGTTTTAGATTTAGCGAAGAAGAACAAAGTTGAGATCGTCGATCTTAAATTCGTCGATGTCCCCGGACTGTGGCAGCACTTCTCCATACCAGCAGCCGAGTTGACCGAAGAACTGTTCGAAGAAGGAATCGGCTTTGACGGCTCCAGCATCAGGGGATTTCAAGCCATCAACGAATCCGACATGCTGCTCATCGCCGACCCCGACACCGCCATATTGGACCCGTTCACCGAGCACGTGACGTTGAGTCTCATCTGCAACATCATCGACCCCATCACCCGCGAGCCCTACAGCCGCGATCCCAGATACATTGCCCAGAAAGCCGAGAAGCACCTGAAGAGCACCGGTCTCGCCGACACCAGCTACTGGGGACCCGAGATCGAGTTCTTCATCTTCGACAGCGTGCGTTTTAACCAGACCTACAACGAAGGCTACTACCACATCGACTCGGAAGAAGGGTTCTGGAATTCCGGCAAAGAAGGCCCCAACGGCGCCGGCAACCTGGGCTACAAGATCCGCTACAAAGAAGGCTATTTCCCCGTTCCCCCCATGGACCAATACCAGGATCTTCGCTCCGAAATGGTCCGTAACATGGAGAAATGCGGCATCAAAATCGAAGTCCACCACCACGAGGTCGGCACCGCCGGGCAGACGGAAATCGACATGAGATACGGCACGCTGACCCGCATGGCCGACCAGGTACTACTCTACAAATACATCATCAAAAACACCGCGAGGAAGCGAGGCAAGACCGTCACCGTCATGCCCAAGCCTTTATTCCAGGACAACGGCTCCGGCATGCACACCCACCAGAGCCTTTGGAAAAACGGCAAGAATATCTTCTACGACAAAAAAGGCTACGGTCTGATCAGCGAGACCGCCCGGTACTACATCGGCGGCTTGATCAAACACGCTCATGCGCTCTGCGCCTTCATCGCCCCAACGACCAACTCCTACCGGCGACTCGTTCCAGGCTATGAAGCGCCGATCAACCTGGTCTACTCCGCCCGAAACAGAAGCGCATGCGTAAGGATACCGATGTATTCATCCAGCGAAAAGGCAAAACGGTTAGAGTTCAGGACTCCCGATCCGAGCTGCAACCCGTACCTTGCCTTTCCGGCCATGCTGATGGCGGGATTGGATGGAGTCAAGAACAAGATCGAGCCGCCGAAACCGATCGACAAAGACCTCTACGAGTTAGAGCCCCATGAGGCGGCCAAAGTGAAGTCGATGCCGGGGTCGTTGGATCAAGCGCTCGACGCTCTGGAGAAAGATCACGACTTTCTTTTAAAGGGAGACGTGTTCACCAAGGACGTGATCGAGACATGGCTCGATTACAAGCGGAAGAAAGAAGTCGATGCGATCCGGCTTCGTCCCCATCCGTATGAGTTCGCATTGTACTACGATATATAAAAGGACAGGCATTCTCCGCGTCGAGCGGGTCAAGATGCGAAGGAGGACAATATGAAAAAGATCGAGGCCGTCATCAAACCCTTCAAGCTGGATGAAGTCAAGCAGAAGCTTACCTCCATCGGCATCTCCGGCATGACTATCACCGAGGTGAAAGGTTTCGGCCGGCAAAAAGGCCACACCGAGCTTTATCGAGGGGCCGAGTACAGCGTCGATTTTCTTCCCAAGGTGAAGATCGAGATCCTGGCGCCAGCGGAGTTAGCGCCGAAAATCGTCGAGACGATTCGCGAATCCGCTCAGACCGGCAAGATCGGCGACGGCAAGATTTTTATCTCGAACGTAGAAGAAGTGATTCGCATCAGAACCAACGAGAGAGGGGAAGACGCTATCCGGTAGCCCTTCCCTTCTCTCTCGTTTTTGCTGGCTAGCTTTTTTTATCTTTGGTTTCGCCCGGCTGTTTCCCCGGCTCGAACCCGCCCACTTCGTGGTAAACGACCTTGCTCTCCTGCTCGAAGGCGCGCACAGTCGGCGTCTCTCCCGGCAAACCCAGCTTCTTCCACATCGAAGCGACGCGATCGTAAACTTCCTTGCGCAGAGCCGTACGCTTTGAGAAGACCGGCAGATAGCGATGTTCTTTGCAGGCGTTGATCAGCGCCTTTGAGCCATAGGGCCGCTCTTCGGGCGGATTTTGCGTCGGGTCGAGCCAGGTGCTCCAGGTGTTGCGCAAGATGTCGATATCTTCGATCGGATTGCAGCGGCTGCTCATCGCCCAGATCACCTGGTTGGTGTCCGTCGGGTCCACATCCTCATCCACCGCTATGATCCACTTCGTGTAATAAGCGCCGCCGGGAACTTGCGCCGCCAACGCCAACGCCTGCGCGGCGTGACCCGCGTAACGCTGCTCGAGACTGATCACGGTCATGCCGAAGCCGCCAGCGCCGGCCGGATGGCAATAGACACCGGTGATTCCGGGAATGCCGAGCTTGTCGAAGTCGTCCCAGATGCGCGCCGAGCGGATGATAGAGAAAAAGCCGCTTTGCTCGTTGGACGGATAATCCGCCATCAGCGCGTTGGTGAGTATCGGCTTGTTCCGGTAGTGGACGGCGGTCACATCGACCAGTGGGCAGCCGGCCTCCGGCCTGCCGTAGTAGCCGGGAAATTCGCCGAACGGCCCTTCGGTCTTAACCGAATTCGGTTTTATAACTCCCTCGATGACAAACTCCGCGTTCGCCGGTATCAAGAGATCCGTCGTCGTGCCGCGCACGACTGGAATCGGCTGGCCTTTGACGCCGCCGGCGTATTCGTACTCGGAGACATTTTTGGCGAAGGTTTGCGAGCCGATGACCATGAACAACGGATCGATGCCCCAACAGGCCGCGACTTGGATCGGCTGACCCTTCTGCCACGCTCTCGTGATGTGAAGCCGCGCATCCTTTCCCGGCGAGAGATAGAGTCCCGCCTGATTTTTTCCTTGCAGCATCATCCGGTAGGTGCCGACGTTCAAATAGCCGCTGTCCGGGTCGCGCGTGATGACGCAGTCGGCCGTGCCGGCGTAGCGGCCGCCGTCCAGCGGCCAGTGCTTTGCGATCGGCAACGCTTCAAGATCGATCTGGTCTCCGGTCTTGGTGTTCTCGTAAAATCTCGCCTGGTTTTTCGGCACCTCGCGCGGCGGGATGCGCTGCTTGAGCTTGTCCTTGACGCGCCGGATCAGCTCGACCGTCGGCGTCTCCGGCGGCTCTTCCAAGGTCAGCGCGATGCGCTTGAGACTCGGGCCGAGAATGTTCCAGAGGTGCATCGCGCCTATGGGGCTCTTTTCATAGCCCTTGGTTTTTTCCATCAGAATTGCCGGCGAAGGCGTCTGCTTCGCGACGAGATAACCGATCGCGCTCATCTCCTCGTTGCAATCGAGCGGCTCACTGATACGAATCAGCTCTCCCATCTCGTCCACCCGCTCGAGCCAATCGCGGAGATCCTGGATGGGCTCTGCCGGCGGCTCTTTTATAGCCGCTGCTTTGGTCGAGCTACTTTTGGCGGTTGCCATCAGCTTCCTCCTTGGAATTGCGGTTTTCGGTTTACTCTTTCCGGACTCTTCACCTTGCCTTCAATCGGACCGCGATTCAAGCGATTCTTACTTCCTCAGCAGAGAGGCGAAATAAGCGAAGGCATCATAGGAGCGATAAACCATATTCTCTTTCATGATGTCGATCTCTCTTTGCGGCATGGTCACGGGCTTCCCGACCGCACTCGCCACCCACTGCATGTACGCCGTTCGTTCAAGATAGATCGCGTGGACCGTCGCGTATTCCAGGCTGTCGCCGACGACGACGATGCCATGCCCTTGCAGGAGCATCGCCATCCTATCTCCCAGTGTCTGGCAAATTTCGACGCCGTCCTGAACGGTGTAGATCAATCTGGGGCTCGGAAAGATCGGCGTCTCGGGAGCGAATGGCGCCGCCTGGTTGTAAATCGGCAGGATCGGAATGCCGGCAACGGAGAAAGCCGTCGCCAACGGCTGATGCGTGTGGGCGACGGAATTGACGTCGGGACGGGCCTCGTAAATGGCCGCGTGGATCATCGTCTCGCGCGGCGGCGACTTTGACTTGGTGACCTGCCGCTTGCCACCGGCTCTGGCCCAGTTTTGCTCGCAGACCGCTTTATACTCGTCGATATCCACTGTGATGATGTCTTGGCTCGCGAT